>NZ_JAKFCQ010000021.1:0-16908 GCF_036676585.1 Robertmurraya sp. | reverse complement strand
CTTTTTCCTGCCTGATAAGAAATCAGTTCTGCATAATCCATTCAATTTTGCATAATTTACTTTTTAGCATGAAAAAACCTGGTTCCAAATAGAACCAGGTTTTTGATCATACTTTATATATTTAGTCCAATCGAAATATATTTTACTTCTAAAAACTCTTCTAGTCCGTGATGACCGCCTTCTCGACCTAAACCACTTTCTTTATATCCTCCAAATGGCGCTTGTGCCGTTGATGGAAGTCCATCATTTAAGCCGATAATTCCGTATTCAAGTTCCTCACTTATTCGGAAGGCACGACTTAAATTTTCAGTAAACACATAAGCCGCTAAGCCGTAAACGGTATTATTGGCTCTCGCAATCACTTCTTCTTCTGTTTGAAAAGTAGCAATTGCGGCTAAAGGGCCAAAAATTTCTTCTTCCACGCACATCATTTGATCATTTACATTTGTAAGAATCGTAGGTGGAAAGAAAAATCCTTCTTCCCCATCTTTCTTATCTCCTTGATACACGATCTTTCCACCTTTATGAATCGCATCGTCAAGAATTTCATTTACTTTATTTACAGCTGGTTGGTCAATTAGCGGTCCAATATCAATTCCTTCTTCCATACCGTTACCGATTTTGAGCTTGCTTAGTTCATTTTTAAAAAGCTCAACAAATGGCTCGAGGATTCTTTCTTGGACGTAGATACGGTTCGTACAAATACATGTTTGTCCGGCATTACGAAACTTCGAGGCTAATAGTCCCTTGGCTGCTTTTTCTAAGTCTGCATCGTCCATAACAATAAAAGGTGCATTTCCGCCTAATTCTAGCGAAATCTTTTTCACCGTATCAGCAGCACCTCTCATAAGTACCTTCCCCACTTCAGTGGAACCCGTAAAGGTAAGCTTACGAACCCGTGAATCCTTTAACCAAGCATCGCCAATTTCTTTTGATTTTCCGGTTACTACGTTAAATACACCAGCTGGAATGCCTGCTTTTTCCGCTAACTCTGCTAGTTTCAGAGCAGTTAGAGGCGTTTGCTGAGCTGGTTTCACCACCACCGTACAGCCAGCAGCAAGAGCGGGGGCTACCTTTCTCGTAATCATGGCAGCTGGAAAATTCCATGGAGTAATTGCTGCAACAACCCCAACCGGTTCTTTTCTAATTAAAATTCGCTTATTTGGATGTGTAGCCGGAATGGTTTCTCCATAGATTCTCTTTCCTTCTTCCGCATACCAAGAGAGAAAACTATTGGCATAATTCACTTCACCGATTGCCTCATGGACGGGCTTTCCTTGCTCCATTGTCATCACTGTACCAATTTCCACTTTATGCTCATCAATGAGGTGGAACCATTTCATGAGCAACTGACTGCGTTCGTCTGCGGTTTTTTTGGACCAAGTTTTAAACGCTTTATGGGCGGCATCTACAGCAGCCTTCGCTTCCAACGTTCCTCCATTCGGAATCATCCCGATCACTTCATTGGTTGCGGGGTTCATAACATTGATGAATGCCTCGCACTCGTCACCGATCCATTGACCATTAATATACATTTTGTATAACTGCTTTTTTTGAAAAGCGATATTCGAACTCATCTGCTTACCCTCTCTTTATATATATTGGGGAGATAAAACAGCTTCTAAGGATTCTTCTAAGATCAACAATCCTTCTTCAAGCTGATCATCTGAAATCGTTAAAGGCATTAATAGTCTTATCACATTGCCAAATATCCCTGCGCTGAGTAACAGTAATCCTCTATTGGTGGCCTCTTGAATAATGCTACCAATTAGTTCTTTATCTGGCTGTTTAGAAGTCTTATCCTTTACAATTTCAAACGCACACATCGCTCCTAACCCACGGATGCCATCCACTTGCTCAAATCGATCGGACCATTGTTGAAACTTGTTCATTACTAATCTACCAATCCGTTCCGCTCTTGCATTCAATTGTTCTTCTTCTATTATATCTAGGACAGCGAGAGCAGCTTGACACCCTAGAGGACTCCCCGCATACGTTCCACCAATTTCTCCTGGCTGGCTTACATTCATAATCTCTTCTCGGCCAATCACTCCACTGATTGGAACACCAGCTGCCATAGACTTTGAGATCGTTAGAAGATCCGGCTCTACCCCAAAATGTTCAATTGCAAAGTAACGGCCCGTACGCCCAAAGCCGGTTTGAATTTCATCTGCAATAAATAATATTCCGTGTTCTTTACAAATAGTATAAACACGCTGAACAAATTCCCGATTTGGAACGATAAAGCCTCCTTCTCCTTGCACTGGCTCCATGACCACTGCCGCAATCGTTTCTGGAGCGACCTCCGCAAGAAGGAATTGCTCAAATTGCTGGATCACGTATTCAGTATACTGTTCTTCATTCATTTCATTTGGCTTCCGATATTCATATGGATATGGAGCTTTATATACCTCAGGAGCAAATGGTCCAAATCCATATTTATATGGCTTCACTTTGCTTGTCATCGTCATCGTCATTAACGTTCGTCCATGAAAACCTCTCGTAAACGACACAATTCCTTGTCTTTTCGTATATTTTCTAGCAATCTTCACTGCATTTTCAACAGCTTCTGCACCACTGTTAAAAAAGGCCGCTTGTTTTGGAAAACTGCCTGGAGCGAGCTTTGTTAATTTTTCCGCCAACTTGATATAAGATTCATACATCATGACATTAAATCCGGTATGAACAAACTGATCCGCTTGATCCTTTATAGCCTGAACAACCTTCGGGTGGGAATGACCAACATTGATCGTTCCTATAGCACCAGCAAAGTCGATAAAAGTATTGCCATCAATATCCTCCACCAAGGCCCCCTCAGCCTTTTGAACAAATGCGGCACAATTATTACTAATCCCTTGTGGAACGACTTTTTTCCTTCTATCTAATAATTCCTTTGATCTTGGTCCAGGGATGGACGTTTTGATTTGAACAAATTGTTTCATGGATCCGACACCTTCCTTAATGGAAAAAGGAGGCTCCCCTCCTTTTTCATGTCTAAATTTTTTAACCTATGTTTTGTAGAACCTCTTTAAAGGTTTGTATAACTGTATTTACTTCGTCGTATTTAATCGTAAGTGGAGGCTCAATTCGAATGGTTTTTGAGTTTACTAGAGTTCCAGCAACAAGAATTCCTCGTTCAAACATTCCTTTCGAGACTTCCCAGCCAATTTCATCACGTTCAAATTCGATTCCGATCATCAAACCTTGGCCTCGAATTTCCATTACAAGATCTTCATGACCTTCGGCAGCTTCTTTTAATCCTTGTAAGAAATATTCTCCTACTTCTGCAGCACGAGCTGGTAAGTTCTCTTCTAACAGAACGTCGATCGTTGCAATGGCAGCCGCGCATGCAAGTGGGTTTCCACCAAATGTAGTTGTATGCATGAACGGATTATCAAACCAGCTTTTAAACACCTTTTCTTTTGCGACGATGGCACCTGCTGGCATCACACCACCACCAAAGGCTTTGGCAAGACAAAGAATATCAGGAACAACTTGATACAAGTCTGATGCGAACATTTTACCTGTACGCCCCATACCCGTTTGTACTTCATCAAAAATAAGTAATGCATCATATTGGTCGCATAGCTCACGAACCTGTTGAAGGTAACCTTCAGGTGGAAGAATGATTCCACCTTCGCCTTGAATCGGCTCTAACAGTACCGCAGCAACGTCTTCTCCAACGAGTGCACAGGTTTCAAATGTTTTTCTCATCATATCAATGTCACCAAACGCTACATGTCGAAAGCCTGGAATCAAAGGTAAGAATGGTTTACGGAACACTCCTTTTGCTGTTCCTGAAAGCGCCCCGAGACTTTTCCCATGGAAAGCACGAGTAGTGGAAATAAAAGTGGTTCTGTCGCTATACATTTTGGCAAGTTTTAATGCAGCCTCCACACTTTCCGTTCCACTATTAGTAAAGAAAGAATATTTTAAATCTCCTGGAGTAATATCTGCTAATATTTTTGCCAACATGGCCCGAAGTGGATCTAATAAATCTTGGCTGTGCAGAGCTTGACGCTTTAACTGATCACTTACAGCCTTCACCACTTTTTCATTCCGATGACCCACATTGTAGATCCCAAATCCACCAAGACAGTCGATATATTCCTTGCCATTCACATCCTTAAAGCATGAATCCTTATCTGACCATTCCACCGCTGCCGATAGTCCACCCTCTGTAACGGTTTTTCGGTAATCAAGGAATCCCGGATTCACATGGTCACGAAAATGCTGAATTGTTTCCTTTGAAATCCAATTGGCCTCCGCCTCTGTGATCTCCTCTTTTTCTATCATTTCTAACACCTGTTTAATGTACTGATGTACGTTCTTTTCCTTTACTTCCTCTTGTTTCCTCTCAATATTGGTACTCATGTGATCTCTCCTATTCACGTTTAATTTGAAAACCAACCAATGGGTTCGACTTGTAAATTGATATTAATCTGCTTCATTTCTTGATAGGTTTCTAGACCATACGTTCCAAGCGCACGCCCGAATCCGCTTTGCTTATACCCACCCCAAGGCGCCTCGTTGTACGTATTATGGAAGGTATTAATCCAAGTAATTCCTGCTCGTATTTGTTTTACAACACGAAGCGCCTTCGCTCCATCTTTTGTAAACACGGCTCCAGCCAGTCCGTAAAGGGTTCCATTGGCTGACGTAATGGCTTCCTTCTCATCTTTGAATTTTTCAATTACAACGACTGGACCAAAGATTTCTTCTTGAACAATTCTCATGTCCAGGTTTGCATCAACAAAGACAGTGGGCTCTACAAAGTACCCGTCCTGTAAACCATCTTTTTCAATCCTCTTGCCCCCACAAACCAACCGAGCTCCTTCGTTCTTTCCAATCTCTATATAAGAGAGAACTCTTTCCAAATGTTCTTTGCTTACTAAAGGACCCATTTCTACCTCTGGATCATTCCCTGGTCCCACCTTGATTTGATTGGCACGTTCAACAAAGCGAGAAACAAATTTCTCATAAATCTCTTCTTCTACTAAAATACGAGAACCTGCTGCACATATTTGCCCTGCCCCTGCGAAGATACCAAACAATGCGTAATCTACCGCTGTTTCAAAGTCAGCATCAGCAAACACAATATTTGGTGATTTTCCTCCAAGCTCCAACGATAATTTCTTAAGACTGTCTGCTGCTACCTTCATAATTTGTTTCCCTGTCTTTGTACCACCTGTAAATGAGACAAGGTCAACGTCTTTGTTCTCTGCTATTTCATTCCCAACCACATCACCAGATCCCATCACCATATTGGCGACGCCTTTTGGCAAACCTACCTCTTCAAAAATTTCAAATAATCTTGTTGGTGTTACTGGAGTCACTTCGGACGGTTTATAAACCACCGAATTTCCTGCGGCAAGTGCAGGCGCTAGTTTCCAAACACTTAATAATAAAGGATAATTCCACGGAACGATTAACCCACAAACCCCGACTGGTTCACGGACGACGATCCCTTGAACCGGATCGGAGACTGGGTATGTCTCACCATTAGGCTTTGTAATTAAGCCCGCATAATAACGGAAGCATGCAGCGGCATCCGCCACATCAAAGCTAGCTTCCCTTAATGGTTTTCCATTGTCTAAAGTTTCTAGTTCCGCTAACTCCTCAGCTCGCTCCTCAATTTTTTCTGCAATTTTAAATAAGTAAGCCGCTCGTTCAGCCGGAGGAGTTTGTGACCAAATCCCGCTTTCAAAGGTGGACTTTGCAATCTGAATGGCTTCTTTTACATCCTCGACTGTTCCTTCGGTTGCTTGTGCAATTACTTCACCAGTTGCCGGATTAAAAATGTCACGTGTTTCTTTATTTTGTGATTCTCTCCATTCGCCATTGATATACATCCTTAATGCATGCATGTTAATCAATCCTCCTTTTTTATAAGTAATGCAAGAACTGTGCCAACACTTAACTCTTTGTTTGCAAGGAACGAATAATAAAAGTTATGCAGTTTTGCATAACCCTAGTTAATTTTGCATAACTTCCTTTTCTACATAAAAAATGGCACAGACATTTGTCTGTACCACTCTATTTAAAAGGAGACTTCCCCATATTTGGCTTGTCTATCATTCATGATTTTTTGATACTTCCTACTAACGGATGACTGGCTTATGCCGAGGGCTTTTGCTGCTTTTGTCGTGGTTTTATATTGTTTCATCGCCAATAGTATTAATTGCTCCTCAATATAGTCTTGTGCTTCCTGAAGCGGCATGACATTCTTGAATACTGGTTTCTCTTTATTAAAATTACTAGTAAAAGATAAAAATTGTTTTACAAAATCAGCATCCAGAGCTGGGTGATCAGCCGACACCGCTAATCGTTCGATCATATTTTGAAGCTCACGAATATTTCCTGGCCATGAATACACTTCAAGTAAATTCAATGCATCTGGTGTAAAATGATAGTTTTTATTGTATTTTTCATTTAATCTTTGAAGAAAATGATACGCCAACAGAGGTATATCTTTTGGACGCTCTCTTAAAGGCGGGACATGAATAGGAATCACATTCAAACGATAATATAAGTCCTCACGAAAGGTTCCTTCTTGAACCATTTTCTCTAGCTTTTTGTTTGTCGCTGCAACAATTTGTACATTGATCGGTATTGGAGTCGTACTTCCAATTGGAACGACTTCTTGTTCCTGCAGAACACGTAACAATTTCACTTGAAGGCTAACTGGCATTTCGCCAATTTCATCTAAAAATAAAATCCCTTTGTCAGCTTTTTGAAAGTAACCCTCTTTCCCATTTTTATCAGCACCAGTAAACGACCCTTTGCTGTACCCAAACAACTCGCTTTCTAATAGATTCTCAGGAATCGCCCCACAGTTAAGCTTTAGAAACGGTTGGTTTGCACGGCTTCCACTTTGATGAATAGCCTGAGCAATCAATTCCTTTCCTACACCTGATTCTCCCGTAATAAGAACCGTAGAGGAAAAATGAGAAATCTTCGTCACATGCTCCATAATTTGTTCCATATTGGGACTACAGTAAATGAGTCGGTTAAAAAAGCGATCTTTATTTTTAATCCTTTCAAGCTCCTGCTTATATTGGTCCGATTGCTTCTTCACTTCACGTAATTCAGATTTTAACTTTGTTGTTTCTGTAATATCCCTTGAAGCAATAATGATTCGGTCAATATGTCCATTTTCATCAAAAATCGGGTTTCCTACCGCTAGAATCCGCTTATTTCTCTTTGTTTCCTGAACAATTGAAACCTTTTTCTTCTGTTCCAATACTAACCGGGTAACAGACGGTGTGAATAGACCTTCACCTTCAAGATCCAAAAGGTTCTTCCCGGTTAGTTCCTTTAACTCCACTCCCCAAAAATCAGAAAGAAACGTTTCACTATATCGAAGCAGCTCTCCTTTATGATTCACTACTAAAATTTCGTCATAAATCGTTGATAGTATGGCATTTAAGTCTTTATTTAAATTCTTGATATGCTCAATTTCCATGGCCATATCCTCAACCATCGGCAAATCTTGAACGATAATAATAATTCCTTCTACTTCATTATGAAAGTCGAAAATCGGACTATAATCCACGAGAACACCCATTGTATCAGTGATCTGAATTTGATTTAATATTGTTTGACCAGATGCAAACACTTGGTGAATATGTTCCCCGTGGAAAATGGAATCAGCTGGCTTTCCGGAAACATCCTCTGAAGTTAGCTTCGTCATTCGTAGGCCTGACTCATTAAAATTAATAATCTTCTTTTCACGGTCAACAACGAATATTCCCATTGGAATTGAGGTTAGTATCACCTTTAGTAAATCGACACTTCCATGCGGCTCTTGCTTGAATAATAACGCAAGCACATCCTCCCGTTTGATATAACCCGATGGCTCCCCTTGATCATCGATTACAAGAGCAAATGGTTCGCCGATAATTTGAAAAAGAACAGGAACAGAAATCGTATTATTTAACTTGGACACGTTGGTCATGGGAACTGCTTTTTCTTGAAAAATGTTTGATAGACTGCTAGTTTCGCTAAGAGGTACATCTTTCATTTGAATATAGGAGAGTATCTCCTCATCCTTTTTAAGAAAAAGAATGGGCTCATTGTGCTGTTTAAGACATGCTGCCCATTGTTCTTCATGTTCATTCAAATCAATGGAGATGATGGGCCTTATCTTCTCTTTTTCTAAAGTAAACAAACGTCCCCCTCCTTCTATCCTTTTCTTTCAATTATATACTGCAAAAATATTAATTTTCAAATTTTCAAACAAGTAAGAAAAAGGAGATGGATCAGCCATCTCCAAACACCTCAGTCACTGCCTGTTGGGATCAAATCATCTTTAATAAAGGCAAGGACCATGCCAGGGATAATACAGTCACCTGTTTTTACTTCTATTGAAATGACTTCTCCACTAAGGCCTACGCTCACTGTTTCCAGATGTCCATTTTCCGTTCGGATCGTAAATAATTTTTCCCATTCATAAATTTTTGAATGTACCTCAATCGCTACTTCTTCTACCTTCCCACTAACAGCACTCACAACAAATTCGTGATTCATGCCTCTCCCTCCTAGATCAATATTGATCAGACACTCTTTTATGATTGAGTACCATCTTAAAAAACGCCTTACAATCCTCGATATCTACATCAACAATTCCTAATCGTTCAGCCCAAAACTCTTCATTTTCAATATCCTCTTGGCACATTAACGCCCACTTCCCCGCTTGCATGGAAACGACCATTGCTTTATCAAAAAACTGATGTGAATAAACAATCGTAAAATCATAGCGGTGCGATCCAATCGATAAACAATAATAATGGATGGGTTGCGTTTCTCTTTCTTCTAATAACACCTCAACCATTTACTCGACCCCTCTCATATTTTGATCCAGCCGCGTAGCTGTGACGTTTCTGCTATAGCCTGTATCCCCACGATATAAGCAGATACTTTTAAGTTTGTGCGATACTTTTTACTCACTTGGAGGATTTGCTCAAAGCTGGTTTCGATTTTTTCTTTTAATTTTTCATCGACCTCTCGCTCCGACCAATAATATCCTTGATTGTTTTGGCACCATTCAAAATAAGAGACAATCACTCCTCCTGAATTCGCTAATATGTCAGGAACCACGAGGATACCCTTTTCCTCAAGTATGTTTATCGCTTCCTTTGTTGTCGGTCCATTCGCTGCTTCAAGTACAATTTGACATTTTACCTTTTCAGCATTCCGTTTCGTAATCTGACCACCAAGTGCTGCCGGAACAAGGACGTCACACTCTTTTTCTAGTAATTCTTGATTCGAGATCGTTTTCTTAAATAGATTCGTTACCACTCCAAAGGAATCGCGACTATCAATTAAATACGGGATGTCTAAGCCCTTCTCATCATAAATGCCTCCAAGTACATCAGAGATCCCGACGATCTTCGCTCCTAACTCATACATGTACAAAGCCAAGTGACTTCCGACATTTCCAAAGCCTTGAATGATAATCTTTAAATCTTTTATGGGAAGCTTCTTCACTTCTAACACCTTTTGAAGTGTATATAGTAAACCTTTTGATGTAGCGGTTTCGCGTCCTTTTGAGCCCCCTAAAGCAACAGGTTTTCCGGTTATAAATCCTGGATTATCAAACTCACGAATGAAGTTGTATTCATCAAGCATCCAAGCCATAATCTGTGAGTTCGTGTACACGTCTGGCGCTGGAATATCCTTCGTTGGTCCGACTATTTGGCTAATTGCTCTCACATAGCCCCGGCTTAACCGTTCTAGTTCTTGCAAACTCATTGTTCGAGGGTCACATACAATTCCCCCTTTTGCCCCTCCATAAGGAAGACCTGTAATCCCACATTTCATACTCATCCAACCAGCTAAGGCCTTCACCTCTTCTGGTGTAACATCTGTATGAAATCGAATGCCACCTTTTGTTGGACCTGTTGCATCATTATGCTGAGCACGAAATCCTCGAAAAATCTTGGTCGTGTGATCATCCATGCGAACAGGGATTTTCACCTCGAGAAAACGCAATGGCTCCTTCAAAAGCTCAAACACTTCATCAGGATATCTTAGAATATCCATCGCTTCTTTTAAAATCGAATGAAACTCTATCAAGGGATTGTCTTGAATCCCTTCCTTTCTTTCGATCGTTTGATTTTTCGACTCCACGATTGAGTCAGCCATGATAACACCTCATTTTTAGAATTTAAAATGAGAGATGCAAGAGCCGTGCCAACTTAGGAAGTGGTGAAAAGAAAGCTTTTTGCTTTGAACGTAAAGGCTCCTTTCCAACTAAACTGCATAGATTATTCAATTCTGCATAATTTCTAACAACAATAAAAAAAATCCCCTTTAAGAGGACGCGGTTGCAAAGCATTATTAACATACACCGATTATGCGTATTTGCATAAAAATGAAATTTTTCCCATCACTTTATAATTATTATAAATAACCGATATAAATGATACACCATGTCTCTTTGTAACAGAGATAGGACTTCACAACAAAGGAGAACCCCATGTTTACTGTACCAAACTCCGTCTTCATTCTAGAAAGTGAGTATAACCTTTCACTTGTCATTTTATCTATATTAATCGCCTGTAGTGCCTCTTATACCGCACTTTCTTTGAATGAAAGAATCCAACAAAATAGCTTCTTTCATCGTTTTATTTGGATTGGATTAGCTTCCGTAGCCATGGGCTTTGGCATTTGGTCCATGCATTTTATTGGGATGGGTGCAATAAATCTTCCTTTTGATATGCAGTACGACCCTTTTGTAACAATCCTTTCTATCTGTCCTGCCTTAATTGCATCGCTTTTAGCCTTTTATATAGCAAATCGCCAGAAAAAGAGCATCTTTGCATTCATTATCTCTGGAGTCATTATGGGATTGGGCATATCAACGATGCATTATATGGGCATGGCCGCAATGAAAATGGAGGTTCATCATGCCTATAAACTTGGAATTTTTACTGGATCCATTGTGATAGCGATGACTGTTTCCTTCGTTGCGCTTTACATTTTCTCATCATTGCAACGTTTGATGGACCGTAGAGTCATCAAAATCGTGACAAGCTTGATCATGGGCTTAGCGATTTCCAGTATGCACTATACCGGGATGGCTTCTGTTGTTTTTTATGTAGATACTAACACAGTGATTCCTACAAACCACTCTCATGAAAATCATACTTGGATTCTAGTGCTTGCGGTTGCTATTGGAACTTCCGTATTGCTCATTCTTTCTAGTTTATCAGGAGCATTGGATCGATACGTTGATTACCGAATGAACTTTTTTGATCCATTAACGAAGCTTCCTAACCGCCGTCAGTTTGAAAGGACCATTCACCAACTATTACACGCTAATACAGTAGCTGTTCTGCATATTCATGATCTAGAAAAATGGAATATTGGATATGGATACAAGTTTGGAGATAGAATTCTTACCGAAGTAAGTCAGTTACTATTGCAGTTACATTCATCTTCTTTAGAGGTGTATAGAGTAGAAGGGAACCGCTTTGCTTTTATTTGTAAGGAAGACTCAAATGAAAAACTAAAAATAACATTAGAGAGAGTTTCCTCTATTTTAAAAGTTCCCTTACAGTTCGATGACCATGCTGTTCTTGTTAATACCGTCAGTGCCATAGCTGTTAAAGAACGCAATGAAACTGCGAGCCAGCTTTATGCTAATGCTGTTGCAGTCCTGCATCACCCGTCTATCGAGTATAATAATCAAATCGTTGAGTATGATCCAAAGATTCATACGTATAATTTTGAACAGCGCCTTTTGTCTGATATTGATATGGCCATGGAGAAGGACCATTTGTATATAGTGTATCAACCAAAAATTAATGCCTCTTCACAGGAAATCTCAGGTGTCGAAGCACTCATCCGTTGGAATCACCCTGTTCATGGCTTTCTCTCACCCGGTCTGTTTATTCCGGCGTTAGAGAAAAGCGGAAAAATGTTTGATGTGACTGATTGGGTCATTGATAAAGTATGTCAACAGCTAGATCAGTGGAATAAAGAAGGTCATCCTGTGTTACACGTAGCTGTTAATATTCCTGGCACCTATATTACATCTGCACGACTGTTAAAAACTCTTAATCATTGTGTGGAAAAGTATGATATTTTGGCAAATAATCTTGAACTAGAAATCACGGAAACAAGCGTTGTAAGTGATATTGAAAACGCGATACGGGCAGTAGGAGACATACGAAAACAAGGGTTTTCTGTAGCTCTAGATGACTTTGGTACAGGTGTTTCCTCCTTGTCGTATTTAAAAAGATTACCCATTTCCACGTTGAAAATTGATAAATCCTTTGTAGACGGTGTCCCAGAGTCTAAGAAAGAATCTGCGATTATTACCGCTATTGTTTCTCTCTGTCATTCGTTGGACATTGAAACCGTAGTTGAAGGGGTAGAAAATGTGAAGCAATTCAACTATTTAACCTCCATGCCGAAGAGTCCAACCATTCAGGGGTTCTATTTTGCAAAACCAATGAAACAAGAGGAACTGATCTCGTGGATGAAGCAGTTCCATTCGCAATGTAATGGAGTTACTTCTTCCTCATAATTTTCTTAAAAAGTACCGCGCTCATGATGCGGTACTTTTTTGTGTCTGCTGTGACATAAAGCATATGGTCATCCCGTATGAAAATGATATGCTAGCGGTGCACAAAAGGAGGGATTTCATTATGAAGCGAATTATAACGCTCAGCACTCGCAAACTAGTAGATACAGTAAAGCACGGTGGTTGTGGTGCTTGTCAAACATCTTGTCAGTCAGCCTGTAAAACTTCTTGTGGAGTGGCTAACCAAAAATGTGAAAACACCTTGAATAGATAGAAATACATATCCCGCCCACTTCATCCAGATGGGCGGCCATTTTTGTAAGGAGATTAACCATACATATGATCCATCAATATAAATTAAACGGGTACAATATTGTCCTAGATACGTACAGCGGCTCAGTACATGTGGTCGATGAGCTTGCCTACGAAATCATCGGTCTTTATGAAATTGCTTCTTCGGATAAAATTGTAACATCGATGCTGGAAAAATACCGTACGAATCCTGAGGTTACGGAGGTAGAAATACGAGAAACTCTTACAGATATTCAGGAACTAATCAATCATGGACAGCTTTTTACTGATGATGAGTATAAAGACCTTTCCATTGATTTGAGAAATCGCAAAACCTATGTTAAGGCGCTTTGTTTCAATGTTGCACATACTTGTAATCTTTCCTGTGATTACTGCTTTGCTAGCCAAGGAAAATATAACGGTGACCGAGCTATAATGAGCTTTGATGTTGGAAAAAGAGCCATTGACTTCTTATTAGAAAACTCTGGGCACCATCGAAACCTCGATATTGACTTTTTTGGTGGAGAACCACTTATGGCATGGAACGTTGTCAAACAAATCGTTTCATATGCACGTAGCAAAGAGAAGGAATACCATAAGAAATTTCGTTTTACTTTTACAACAAACGGGATGCTTTTAAACGAGGAAGTAACCGAATTTTTAAACGAAGAAATGGATAATGTCGTTCTAAGTCTAGATGGCAGAAAAGAGGTACACGATCGACTTCGTAGAACCGTTAATGGAAAAGGCAGCTATGACCATATCGTTCCTAAGTTTCAACAGTTCATTAAAAATCGTGGAGAGAAAGAATATTATGTTCGGGGAACTTACACACATGACAATGTCGACTTTACAAATGACATTTTTCATATCGCAGACCTTGGCTTTGATAAGCTGTCCATGGAACCGGTTATTTGTGACCCACAGGAACCTTATGCCCTAACCGAAGAAGATCTTCCCGAAATCTATAACCAATACGAAATTCTTGCGAAGGAAATGATCGCTAGAAACGAAAAGGGAAAAAAATTCACCTTCTACCATTACATGATGGATTTATCCGAAGGCCCTTGTATTCAAAAAAGAATCTCAGGTTGTGGCTCTGGAACGGAATACTTAGCCGTTACACCATGGGGCGAACTCTTCCCTTGTCACCAATTCGTTGGCGATGAAGAATTTAGCATGGGAAACATCTGGGATGGAATTACAAAGCCAGAAATACAAGCTCAATTTAAAAGGAGCAACTGCTACTCAAAGTCAGAATGCCAGAACTGCTGGGCCAAACTGTATTGTAGCGGTGGTTGCCCGGCTAACTCACTACATGCAACAGGCTCCATTAACGGAACGTTCGAATTCAGCTGCGATATTTTTCGCAAAAGAGTCGAATGCTCGATGATGGTTAAGGTTGCAGAGTCTATTCAAGCGATGGAAATATAGGTACGCAAAACCATCCCTTATCAAATTTCCTAAATGTTCACGTATTTGAAAAGAAATCTGCATCGTTCCTTCATCTTTCTTTTGTAATATAAAGGAGAGAGGATAATTGTGGAATATAAAGAAAGGGTGTTTGTAATGAATTATGATGAAATCAAACACGACATCACTTTGAAAATTGAGGGTTTACAAAAGAGATTAGATGACCCGGATTTAACCCCCTCCGAATCGGAAATGATTCAGAATATGATTGACAACTACCAGTATATTTCAGAGCTTGCGGAAATGAATCATTATCATAGAGGATTACTATAGTATTTTTTTACAAGGGCTCGATTATCTAGTCCTTGTATTTTTTTATAGTAAAAGTAAAAACAGTTTCCACATATTTCTTACATAGTAGGGGCAGTTTATTACCTATTAATAGTGTAAGGAGAACTCAAAGTGAACGAAAAATTATTCAAGTCAATTAATCAATACGCAGGTCGTTTTTCTCTCTTTGATTTTTTAATGATATTTGTATCGAATAAAACTCGTTATGTCTTTGTCTTTGTGTTAATTTTTATGTGGTTTAAAAATGGTCCTTACAGAAAAGCAGGTTATAAAGCGGGGATTTCTGCTGGGATTACGTTACTTATCCATACTTTAATTAAGCTGTTTTATTTCAAACCAAGACCATTTGTGAGACGACGAGTTGGAATACTTATTCCTTCAAAAAGAGATTCCACCTTTCCAAGTAAACATACATTACTTGCTTTTGCTATTTCTACTTCTATTTATCTTTATAACCGTGTAATAGGTTCCATGTTGTGGGTTTTAGCTTTATTAACAGGATTCTCTCGTATTTGGGTAGGACACCATTATCCATATGATATTATAGGGAGTGCCGTTATCGCTACCATGACTAGTGTGATTTTAGATAAGACCACAAAGCGGAATTTTGCACGTTAACTAGCAGCCCTGAAAAAACCTTAAAGAATATCCATCACAAGGATGGATATTCTTAATTAAGGCTTTATTAATTGGTTTTTTCAGGGCCTTTATTAGGGACTAATTCTTCGGCAATTTCGGCTAACCCAGCCAAATTTCCCATTTTACTCATTTTTCCTATATCAAAATTATTCATTATGTTATTAACAGGAGATTGCATTTTTTTATTTCTTCTTAATCGGATGGCTGCTGCACTAACTCCTAAACTTAATAAAGAACCCCATATCCAGCCTCTACCATTCCTTTTCTTCCCGAACAATGCCATTAAAGGATTTCTTCTTATTTGAAAAAAAGACATGATCCACTTATTCATTTTTACCCCCACCTTCATCTGATATATAAACTTCATTTTTCATTTATTAGAATTCTCCCTAATAACGTAAGCATCCTGATAAAATTTTGGTTTAGATTTTCTAGCGTATAAAACTTCTTATTTAAAATAATCCAAAATATACCACGCAAGCAGGTGAATAATGGTTTTAATTTAAGGCAAATTATATGTACTACTTTATTTAAATTTAGACATAGGAGGATGAAGAATGAGTAAAAAATGGTTATACACTACCATTACTGCTTTGTTGTTACTTGTCAATGTAACCGGCTGTACCGCAGATAATGATAATAATCTTGGACCAGATGATGATGTCAATTACAGACCAGTACGCTACAATCAAAACAATGATGATGTTGACCTTGACACCAATCCAAGAGATGTCAGAGATGTAAAACAACCTGGAGAAATGGACACTCCATTTAACATGGATGAAGAAGAACCCGATCCAGATGAAGAACCTTCTGAAGAACGCAGAGGAGATTAAGTTAAAGGCACAATTGTGATTGAAAAAGGGTTGTCCGGAAACTCATCCGACAACCCTTTTTACTTATTGAAAGTTCTTGCTATTTTCTGATCCCCCAGTTCCGTGCATATTCTTATAGTGTTCCTCTAATTGCTGAACAGATAAATCTGGATGCATGTTCATCATATGTTCTTTCATCTGACCAAAATTCATGTTTTTAACGTTCATCATTGATTCCATGTCTCTATGCATCATTTCTTTCATTTCGGAATCGGAGTTTACCATCCTATCCATCATCATGTTTTCGTTTGCAATCCCTTCATTTTCTTGGGCGGAAACGTAATAAATCCCTGTACCTCCTCCGATAAGTAATCCAGCTCCTAACGTAATGGCGATTAAAGTCTTTTTCATCAAGCACCTTCTCCTTTATTAATATTTTTTAATAATACTTCCTCATGCATTTACTATCACTACACCCTTACTATAGAAAATAATCATGGAGAAAGTATGGAGATTTTGAATAATCCTTAATATTAAATCGATAAAATACCAGTTTTGGACTCTTCACCTCAGTAGGGAATAAACATATAATAATAATGAGGTGCTGACTATGTGTGTTTCTAATAATGCATTTGAATTTCAGGCATATAAAATGAGTGAACAAATAATTAAGCATACAATTTACCAACCTGTGAAAGTCGTTTATTTTGGGGAGAAAGAGGCAGATGTAAACGAAATTAGTGCGATCGAGCTAATTACAAAAATCATTCTGCAGGATAATGAAGGGCATGTTTATGAGGTGGAACCGAGCGAAAATGGGATAAGGTTTGCCAAGGGAGAGATCACCTATCAAGAGTATTTACAGCG
>NZ_JAKFCQ010000020.1:0-3785 GCF_036676585.1 Robertmurraya sp. | reverse complement strand
GTTATCTCGACTTACGTCTGTACGAAAGAGAAGGAACTTTCTACGTTCAATGTCAATCTGGCCGCCGTAGTCTTTACTATTAGCTAGACGATAACCATCAACTAGAAAGCCTGTATCCTGTACTACACCTGTAAGGTTACGTCCAGAATCATCAAACAGCCAACGATAGATAGTAGTTTGAGAGCGAGTGGCAAGCTTTTCAATACCTACCAAACCATCATCATACTTAGAGCCTGTACTCAGACGCCTACGACGATACACCTTCTCTTGAATCGCATATCCGTATGTGAACATACTAGTTACTTCCTTAATAAAGGAGAACCAACTATGTTCCATATCATCCATACATTGCTGAAGGAACTTAACTTTCTTCAGGTCATCTTCTGTAGGATCAACAGGAGGAACTACTTTCCAATTAACCCGACTAATCATCATTGAGAACAAAGAAAGAGCAGAAGCAATTGTTGCATCTTCTCCCATTTCTTGGTATGTTCTATTAGCTCTAGGCCATTTCAGCGACTCACGCATTTCCTCCATGATGATCCCGTCGAATTCGCGTAGACCAACCCAACCAGTTTCACCTAGCTTAATCCTCAGTGCAGGATTGTCCCCGGCAGAGAGATTTAAATTGTCATTTTCTGCCATGTATTTTCCTTAAGAATTAAAAGGCTAAAGCGCAGCTTAAAAGCTGAATTCATTTGATTTTGTCATGCTGGGCATGGAGAACATAGGCACGTTTAATTTCTGAGCTAGTGTAATAAATGCATCAGAGGAGGCATCCACTTGGTCATCTTTTACATTTCGACTTCCATCAAAAGCTTCAAGTTCAAAGAAGTAGGCTTCGTTCCACGGACCTTCAACATAAGAGACAAGACCAGCCTCAGCAGCAGCGGCGAATGGTTGGAATCGAACTACTTTAGATTTGTTAGTTGGTCGCATTCTTGCTGCGAACCCCTCTTCTAAAAGTTCTTTAATCATCATCTTACCGGCTGCAATTCCGGCTTGACCTGGCTCCTGAGGCAGTATAATCTGAGTGTTATCAGGATCAGACTGAGCAGTTTTGATGATAGTCTTCATAACTTCACCATAGCGAGCCATAAATGTGATTACGTCCTCAACGATGTATTGCCCTTGCTTTGTCTTTGCAATCAAAACTCCACAAGTTTTGTCCGGTCGAGGATTAGCATCCGATGGAACGGACCCGGCTATATCCCATGCCCTACAGCGAGAGACAATCTCTTGTTCATACATCTTAACTGGTATCACCCAGTCGCGTTTAAAGAAGCCGCTGCCGGAATCTCGTACAAACCAGTTCCCAAAAAGTAATCTAGCTTTTTCAGTCCCTTTGAGGCCTTTAAGCCACGAGACATACTTTGGGTTAACTTTTTTAACAATTGGGTTATCATCTACGTTTGCACTAATGAACGTAAACGACAGAGCATCTTCTTCTGCGATCCCATGATCCCTTACTAGAGATTCAATACTATCACCCCAAACAAAGTCACCGTCTTGGAAAGAAAAGTATCTTACGATGCCGTCTCTACTACGATCTGGTGTGCCGTCTTCATGCAAGTAAGGCTCAACCCACTTCCTCAAGAAATGATCTGCGTCTGGGTTACAGGTAATTTTGAGGTGGGGCTTTACTTCGGGGCAAGAAGGATTACGCATACGAGACATGATGTATTGAATCATGTGCTGTGTGAACTGCGTGCCCTCGTCTACGTAGAAAAGATTGGCCTCAGCCCCTTGCCAAGACACATCACTTTGGTCGTTTTCAAAGTGTTTTAAGTAAATCTCAGCTCCGCTTTTATGGAACAAAAATTTACCGTCCTTAGCTCTCCAAGTGTACTCATCAGGACCATAGGCTTGAGAAAAAATACGTTTACACTTGGTTAGAAGTCCACCGGGACCAGTCAATTGCGGAGTATTTCGCCGTGTCATAACACCAATGAAATTTGGAATATCGGTGTATTTAAGAAAATCAATTACACCAATTTCTGATTTTCCTGAGCCTGCTGCCAATACTGTTATAAAGCTCGCTAAGCTTTCTTAAGTTTCCCTAAGTGTCGGACCAACTCTTAATTCTAAGAATTCTCTCTGTTTCGGGAATCGCTTGATCCCTACTCTACTCACTTCCACATTACTGTGTGTTTTCGATGGCCTCTACGCACTGTCTTTAAACATTGGCACGGGATTGGCATAGACTTAAGTCCTTAGCTTTCCCCGTTTAAGAGAGTTTTAAATGGAGGCGCAATTCACCACCATATAGAGTCACGTCCGTCTGGGCTGCCACGTACATATGCTGGCGCTGCGACACCGGACCCGGTAGTGGTTTATCTTTATCACTCATTGTTTATTCCACCCGTAGTATTTAAGTTCTGCCTCTTCTCGTGCTTTTACTGCATCTTCGAAGTTATTGAACATACCTAACCGGATATGTTGGTTTTCAACATGAATTTCAGCAGACCACTTTTGATTCTGAGTATACCAACTAACACCAGATTTACCTGAAGTATTATTTGGATCTAACCCTTTGTTATACCCTTGAATACTGTTAGTTGCCCAGCGGCAATTCTCTTTGTAGTAATCGTCATTAAAATCAATACGATCAAGACTCATACCTTCTGGAGCCTCACCCATATCTTCAAAGAAGTTTTCGAAAGAACCACCAAGAAGTGGATTCCATCGTTCTCTTACTTTAATGCCTCGACCTCCGTAATTCTCAAAGCCCAACTGTTGTGGACAATTACAACGACGAAGCATTCCTTCATGAATCTGGTAGGTTCGGGTATTCGACATTCCATGCGTCTTTCGACTTTCTTCCCCCACACAGCCACAGGAAGAAGTATTACCGGACTGTAAGTTATTTGTTCGTACTAGAGTTAACTCTTCATTGCCACAATCACACTTACACCAAACTTGGCGAACGCCGCCATTTGATTTAGGGCCTTCTTTAATAATTGTTAGTAAGTTGTATTTATTGCCAGCTTGGTATGCGAGGGTTTTAATACCACATCCACAAGTTGATTTCTTTTTACCAGTAACACTCTTGTGGGTAACGACACACTCAGCTCCGCATACACAAAGAGCTTTCCAGTTTGCCGTGGTAGCTGTGTCTTCTTCCTTAGGTTCAAATCGACCAAGGATAGTAAGAAAACCGATTTCTGTATTTGTGTAGTCTTTCAATTCATATTTACGCATTTGAACATCTCCAACTAGATTAAATTAGGTGAGAACTATCTACCTGAGTTGGCAGTTAGAAGGGCTTGCAATCCCGTTCGCTCTCATTGTATTACTTAAACAGCTTCATTCTTTTCCAAGAACTGACGAATAACCTGAGCCCTATCGCGACCTGTAATCCCATGCAGCTTCTTAGCCAAAGCTCTCAGTTCATCCCAGTCCATCTCTTCAAGAGATTCTTTAGTATATTCTTCTTTAATCACCACAACATCAACACTAGGCTCTGACTTAAGGAACTCTTCCGTCTCAATCACCATCACACACGCATGTGGGTAGTCATTATAGAATCGCTCTTTCTTGTCAATCACAGCACCCTTTGCAGCGTACTTGGCGATGTTGTCAATAAAGTTATGACCATAATAATCTTGACTTGTAATAAGAAGCTTGTATTTATTTGCCATAATTCTTTTCTCTCCGTTTGATTCAATTCATAAGATGAAGTGTATCACCAACTAAAGAGTTCTGTCAATAGTTGGTGAAAATAAATATTAAATAAGTGGGTTATACCAAACATCACTTTTATATTTATTGTAAATTTCCCATGA
>NZ_JAKFCQ010000019.1:0-17898 GCF_036676585.1 Robertmurraya sp. | reverse complement strand
GATGAACCGTTGTTAAGCCAATATAGAATAGAGGCAGAACATATAGAAAAATTAAGGGCAATTATAGTCAATTATATCCAGGACTAAAATTAGTTCTATTCCCATAAATGCTAGAAATTTATGCTAAGCTATCGGGGATCGAAAGCAGGGAACGGGATCGGCATCCGTCCACTGCTTTCATTGCTGAGGTAACGGAGTTTAGTGGAAGAAGGAACTGTTTATATTGAAGTTGAATGTTTTCATTAAGCAACTGAGGTTGGGGGTTATTTTATGAAAGATGTAAGAGACCTAATTCATACAAGGAAAATAGGAGTGGATGAATTAGATATAAAAGCAGCAGAAGATAAGTTAGGTGCTGTTTTTCCAGAACAATATAGGGAACTTTTCAAATTAGTTAATAATGCTGAAATAGGTGAATGGATACTTTATCCTATCAAGGACCATAGAAATCCTAAAAAGACTTGGGATGATATTGTTAGTCAAAACAATGAAGTTAGAGAAGAAGAGATGTCTAAAGACTTTATTGCAATCGGTGATGATGGTTCAGGAGATAAATTATGTCTAAAAATAAATAACGGAATAAGGGAGGATGTAGTTTATCTTTGGTATCACGAAACTGGAGAAATTGAAGAATATGCCCCTAATTTGAAAGAATTTATTATTTTAATTTCTGAAGAAGAAATCGATGATTTGGAGGACGAATAAATCCTTATTAAGCTAACGAAGATCGTTAGTTGAGGAGCTAGTTCCATGCCTAGATTAACAGTGGTTTTGGATTTTTGGGAGCATAAGAGTAGAATACCTTTTACAATATAACAAAAATCTCATGTTGTGGATTGGAGAAAAGGAGAAATGTTAGGCGGTAGTGAGCAAAATGACAACGTAAACTATGGAAAGGACAGGAATAAAGATGATCAATAAAAAGCCGGTGAAGTTGGATGACCTAGTGGGTGAAATTGAAATACAAATAAATGATACGTTTACATACATCAACACCCAAACAGGAGAGGTGATCACATTATCGGAAGAAGAGATCCGTGCGGTAGAAGATGAGAAGCCAATCGAGAACTTTCCTGATTGGCAAAAAGTGAATATTGAAAAAGCAATAGAAATATTAGAGGATGAGGACGGGGTCTACCTCGATTTCACATTAAGGAACGAGTACCATGAGTATGAAATTATAGAAGAATTTATTGGGACTGTTATTGAAGAAGAGATTCGAGAAGCATTGTATGAAGCCATTCAAGGAAGAGGGGCATTTCGGAGATTTAAAGACGGAATCATAGAACATGGTGTTGAAAAAGAATGGTATGAATACAAGGATAAGAAGATAAAGGAATTAGTCATTGAATGGTGTAAAGAGCATGACATTACAATAGAGGAATGAAGATCTACCCTTCGATCCTTGCATTATGATCTGGATAATCAATTGAATCAGAAAGCTATCGATTCCTTAAATGCCAGTGGATGAAATGGGAGCGACGGAATCAACACCATCACTCCTTTTGATTTCCTTTCTGAACAAACTGGCAGGATTGTGCAATAACCGAATTTGATAAGACAGAGCTATGATCATTATAACCTCTTCCTCATAGGCTATTAAAAGTGAATTCTAGATAAAAGGATATTGATACTCTTGTGTCAAATATGTTTAGCAGTCAAATTTTAGGAGTGGGGAAATGAAAAAGTTATTCTTTGCATTGAGTATCCTGTTTCTTGTACATGGCTCTGCATATGCAGAAACAGGATTCTCAGACGTTAATAGTCATTGGGCAAAAGATACCGTTCAATGGGCAATCGAACAAAAAATCACTAATGGGTATCCAGACGGTACATTTCGACCTAATAAAAACGTTACCGAAGCTGAATTCTTAGCTTTGTATATCAACGCTTTTTTAAATAGTAAAGGAGATTTAGATAAACAAAATGAGCATGTCCATGTGAAAGAACATCCATGGTTTGAACATGTATATCAAGTATCCAAAAATTATAGTCTACCTATAAAAAGCACTCCAAATAAGCCCATTATCCGCATGAGAGTAGCTGAAGTAGTAGTTGGTGGGCTTGGAGTTAATTTTGAGGAAGAACGTGCAATAAAGTATTTACTTGTTAATGGTTTATCAAGCGGAAAGTCTGCACCTACTGTGGAAGGATTTAAGGGCGCCGAGGCAATTACACGGGCGGAAGCATTGCAGTTTATTAAAAACATTAAGGAAAAAGGAATCGATGAATTAAAAAGCAGACCTACCGAACTTTCCGATTGGGTCACAATGGATCGTAAATATGAAGAATACGCAGAAACTCATGAATCTCTAGCCACTATGTTAATACGAAGGCTTAAGGAAGCGGGAAATATTGTTCTTCCGACGGGTTATTCGCAAGAATATGTGGATAGCCGCATCACCGAAGTGTACCAGTTGGTGAAAAATGCTGAGATGGTGGACAACGGAAAGAAAGTTCGTATTTACCTTCCTCAAAAGTTTAAAGAGGATGAATGGGTAGTAGTGGAAACATATGATAGGGTTAATGGTTCGGTGAAAGAGTATTTAGAACCTTGGTCGACAAAAATACCAGTTTACAAAGAATATACGGTTGATTCTACATTCGCGTTCTCAATTAGCTTAAGAAAAGAAGGTCAAATTGGTGCAGCTCCTTTTGCAAACGGTGGATATAATAGTAAAACAAAAAAAATAAGTGTCAATAATAAAACTATCGAAGAAAATGTAGTTCTTACAAATGAATAATTTTCCAATGTAAGGGCGGCTTATAGTCGCTTTTATTTTTTAGCCAAACCCTGCTCTTGTTCAACTATTGGAGATCGATTGTTGAGGAGCAGTATGTCATCGCTGCTCCTTATTAACTAAGGGCAGAATAACCTAATAAATTGCTTTTTACTAAAAAATACTATTCATACGTTAATCTAATCATTGGAGTTGATTTACTAATTGAAGCAGATGTGATTCATCTCAAAATATCATGTCAGTCCCTTCGAGATCATGCTCTTTTAAACTTTCTGTATTCCACTGGCTGTCGTGTTGGAGAAGTATATCGATTAAATAGTACCTCCTATTTTATTAAAGGGTCCGTTGTGTAACGGGACACCTCGTATGTTAACAGGAGGTACTTTTCTTTTTCAAACACCGTTTTAATTCATTACAGGAATAGCTCCTTTTTAGAATAGTGGGCAATGCATTCTACCCAAAGAGAGAAACGAATGGCTCTTTATATTTGGGTTTCATTTCTAATTTTATATGCTATACCGAAATTAACTTAGGGACTTAGGAGCTTTTATTCTTACTACTTTGATACTATCTAATTGAGCTTTAGTAAGAGGTTTTACATATGCAAATTTATCTTTCATAGGGAGCTTTTTGACCAATCCAGCTTTAAACTTATTAGAACCTACTGGTCTGGCAATCGTTGCTTGGAATCGTTGCAATGCAAATACAATAGGAAAGGTAGCCACTTCGAGCCCATCTTCAGATGCAGCATAAGTACAAGAGACTGCAAAGTTAGACTCTTGATCTAACCAAACAGAACCAGAATCTCCACCAGTAGCGGTAGGGCGGCCATCTTGACTTCTAATGACGGTTTGGTTTTCGAATAGTACGACACCCAGTTGTGGGAGGGAATCATAAATGGCCGTTTGTGTTACATTAATCGACTCCACAACCCCAGTGGTAAACCCTGTTCGACGGCCCGTTTTTTTAACTTTCATACCAACTGGATAATTGGCAAAATAACCTGGTATTACAATATATTGAAACGGGGTAGCAAGGTATCGTGGATTGAGAAGATTGTTGGTAAGTGGTCTGGCAATCGCTGCATCCACATAGTTAACCGCGGGCATACGCTGGAGAGGGACAAATGCAGAGGCATAACCCACTCTGTCTCTTGGACTGACCCCATTATCCGCTGGCCCTGGTTGTATGATTTCAGAAATTTCAGTGCTATTATTTTTAATTAAAACGTGATTATTTCCAAAAATAAATAATTGTGACCCTCTTACTACATTGATCCCTGCTGTACCTGTAGAATTTGGCATAGTTTTACCGATGCTAACCCCTCCGGGAACAGGACGAATTCTGTTACGATAGATTTGTGTTAGACGGGGTTTTTCTGAACTTATTTCTGGAGCAGTTGCTCTAAACATTCCAGATGGAATCACACGAATGGGTACATTGGTATTAAAACCAGTTGCTCTGATCGTTGAAGAAATTGCAGCATGTAAGGAAGAAATTTTAGATTTTGACAAATTCTTAAGAGTATAAACATTGATCCCCGCCCCTTTCGCTGGGCGATTAGGATTCGCAAATCCAACTCCGATCGCTACAACTTCTGGTAGAGTAATAACCTTTGGACTAATTTTTTCTTTTGCCATCACAGCATTACGAAAACTGGCCATATTCATTCTCCTTTCATAGCAATGATTCATTATATGCGAAATCGTTTTCGCGTGTATGATGAATTATTAAATATAGCTTTTTAGATGAAAAAGGACGATTATCTCTGATGTAAGTTACCCAATGTAAAAATAAGTTATATAACTAGTAAATTAATCCAATTGCTTTCTTGTTATATAAATCCAATCTAAGGTTTTGACATATCTGGGAAACAGGAGCATGGTAACCCGTGCCGGGCATAAACTTTCGCCCTCCATGCGGTTGTGCCTTGCAAGGACACGTGCATGGAAAGAACTTTATAAGCAACGAACAAGTGTGGAGCGGTGTAACTCTCGATTAAAAGAGCATCTAACGGCAAACCGCATCCAAGTTAGTGGAATTTACAAAGTGAAGACTCATGTTTATTTCAATGTGATCGCTTTATTAGCAACAGCACTCGCTGTTGCTAAAGCGAAGAGGAATCGCTTAAAAAAGCAAATCTCAAAAATTCTGCCCGTCTGCCCTTTTATAGATATCAGCTTTACTTGAATAAAGCAAATTCTCATGATTCATGCTTTCTTTGCTCTTTTTCTAGTTTCAATTAGCTATTTTGCAAAAGGCTCAAATAAGAAAAAAGGGGTAAGGATGAAACAGGTTACCTTAAGCCGTAAAGATGTAAGAAAAACAGTAGATCTTGGAGGGGGATTTGAGCGCCATGATTTTTATCCAACTATTCAAGGAAACACATACTATTCTTTTACTTTTAATGCTGGAAACTTAAAGCCGATCAGTGCTAGTTTTGTTGGATCTTTTAATGGTCAGGGTTTTGATCCTTACTGGATGATGAGTTATCCTTTTGGTCTTAATGCTTGGAGAGTAGTGGTCCATAATCCGAGTAATCTTTCAATTTTCTCAGGGTTTGCAGGATTTTATTTCATAACGAAAACTTAGAAGCATGCAATCTATTCTTTGTGATAAATGATTGTAAGTGAGCAAAAAACAAACTAATTTCCTAGAATATGTGTCCAATCAATTTCTCATTATCTTACATTTACTATATACAAGAATGTGAGGAGGAATGACTATGAAGAGAAAGGGAACTAAAAGAGGAAAAGTAATCACTTTAACTACGAAACACGCACGAACAAAACAAGATCTTGGGAATGGATTTACAAGATTAGAGTTCTTAAACCTTCCTATCCCTGCACGGGGATTTCGCACATTCCGTTTTTCAGGAATGGAAAGGAATGTAATTCCAATTAGTGGCGGATGGTTTATTACGAATGACACTACACAAGATGCATGGGTGACAGCCAATTATCCACAGACTTCCAGAACTTGGATAATTACCATGCTCAATCCGACCAAAGTAAATCGAACAACTCAATTTTTCGTGATTGTTAAAAACCCATCATAAAGCTTACATTTACTATAAACAAGAATGTGAGGAGGTATGACTATGAAGAAAAAGGGAATTAAAAGAGGAAAAGTAATCACTTTAACTACTAAACACGCACGAACAAAACAAGATCTAGGGAATGGATTTACAAGATTAGAGTTCTTAAATCTTCCTATCCCTGCAAGGGGATTTCGCGTATTCCGTTTTTCAGGAACGGAAGGGAATGTATTTCCGATTAGTGGCGGATGGTTTATTAGTAATGACACTACACAAGATTCATGGGTGACAGCCAATTATCCACAGAATTCTAGAACCTGGATAATTACCATGCTCAATCCGTCCACAGTAAATCGAACAACTCAATTTTTCGTCATTGTTAAAAACCCAGCCTAAAGGTAAGACATCATCTTAAACATTGTCAAATTTATACTGGTACAATAAATCATTGTGTTCTATTCACACCAGCTCACGTACGGTTTGATGAGGGGCGCTGAAATAAAGAAAGCGGCCCAAAGGTCGCTCAAAATTTTCAGTGCTCTACTCTACTTCTCTAGAAAAATCTGCAAGTTTATTAGGGGATTTATCCAAGCCATCTCTCTCAACATTGCATTTACTATAAGTAAGGATATGAGGAGGTAAAATGATGCATAAAAAACTAACTCTTAGAACAATAAACAAGAATAAAAATTCTATAAAAAAGGTAAAAGTGGTTAAATTGACTTCTAAACAGGCAAAAATAAGGCAAAATTTAGGAAATGGATTTACTCGTTTGGTGTTTGGTCCTTTCACTATTGATCGATTTCAAACTAGATTAATAAGATTTGAAGGATCGGAAAGAAATGTGCATCCTGTTAGTGGCGGATGGTGGTTCCAATACCATCAAACTGGTCCTGAGGGCGAATTAGTACCAGGTTTTGCAACTTCAAGTTATCCACAAAATGATCGAGATTGGGTAATTGTACTTCGAAACTCATCTCGACTTATCAGGCAATTCCGAGTACTTTTCATAGTTAAAAATCAAGAGTAACCGATAGAAGAACCGCAGGAGGTTTCAAACGCCGCCGCCGCCGATAGAGGAGATTTCAAAAAATTAGATTTTTAAAAACATAAACCATTGTGTGTCTGTTAAATTATGGAACATAATGGTTATTTGTATTTAATAACTTTATATAATATTTGGTTTTAAAAATATCATCATGGTTTTAAAGTTGCTTATAGAGTTTTTCGCACGTATATGATAGAATATGTTCACAACAAATATAAAAAAAGTAATTGGCATGGATGATGGTAACGCTTTCTTGGTTATTCATCATTTCTTAATGTCATGAAATATCGTGGGTTCATTTGGAGATTTACTCAACCGACATTATTGGAGGGCAATTATAAACAACAATGAAGGAGGTTTTTATGTTGAATTTAGGAGGCTTTAAAAATCGTGAGATTCTTGTCAACTTGACTACAGGTTTAGTGGATTACAGGAAGATTAACGAAGAGGATGCACGAAAATATATAGGCGGACGCGGATTGGGTGTAAAGTATGTCCTAGATAACGGGCCTCAAGTATCCCCTCTCTCTGAAGACAATATTCTTTGTATGATGACAGGTCCGGTCACCGGATCCAGAGTATCGATGAGCGGTCGGCTGTGCTTTGTAACCAAATCTCCTTTAACGGGTACCGTGACCGATTCCCATATGGGGGGATGGACTGCGGCGCGATTGAAGTGGGCAGGCATTGATAATGTCATCATTAAAGGAAGAAGCGACAAACCCGTTTATCTCTATATTGAAAACGGACAAGCAGAAATTCGTGATGCCTCATCGGTTTGGGGATTAAGCACGCGTGAAACCGTAAAGGTATTTAAAGAAAAATATGGAGAAAAAGATTTGAGTGTAGCCTGCATTGGAATTGCCGGTGAAAATAAAGTGTTATACGCTGGATTTATGAATGAACATGACCGGTCTGCAGGTCGCGGAGGAACGGGAGCAGTAGCTGGGGACAAGATGCTAAAGGCGATTGTGATCAAAGCTGCACAAAAAGGAAACATGCCGGTTGCGGCTGATGAAGAGGCATACAAGCCGGCCATTCAAGCAGGGTTGAAGGCCATCATGGAGAGTCCTGTTACGGCTCCGCGCAAAGGCGGCCTTTCCGTCTACGGTACGAATGTTCTGGCCAATATTATGAATACGGTAGGTGCCATTCCAGCCAAAAACTCTCAGTACAGCCACTTTGAAGGGACGGAAGGGCACAGCGGGGAAACGGTTAATGCTACAATCCTTATAGCCGACAACGGTTGTCATGCTTGCCCCGTAACGTGTAAGAAAGAAGTTGAAGTAAAAGAAGGAAAATACAAGACGAAAACGGAAAGCTTCGAATATGAAACGGGTTGGGCCCTGGGAGCGAATTGCGGTTTGTCTGATGCCAATGCGATTGCCTTCATGCTCAATCAGTGCAACGAATATGGATTGGATACCATTGAAATCGGGAACGCCTTATCGGTGACGATGGAAGCTTATCAACGCGGATTGATCGATGAGCGGGTTGAGTGGGGTGACGCCGACAAAATGATCGAATTGATCGAAAAGGCCGCTAACCGTGAAGGATTTTTGGGCAATGCGATTGCCGATGGGCCTGGCCGTGCTGCGGCCCGCTATGGAGCTCCGGAAATGGCGATGGTAGTGAAGAATCAGTCGATTCCGGCTTATGATCCGCGTGGAGCCCAAGGGATCGGTTTGGGCTATGCAACAAGCAACCGGGGGGCTTGCCACTTGCGAGGCTATACGATCGCTTCGGAGATTATGGGCATTCCCGAACCAACCGATCGTTTAAAGCCGGAAGGAAAGGGCGAATTATTGAAGATTTTCCAAGATCTCCATGCTTTTTCCGATTCGATGAATATATGCAAATTTTCCGCTTTTGCTGAAAATGCGGACCTTTATGCCGATCAATATTCAGCCATGACCGGGATCAAATTATCGGCTGACGATGTTTTGAAAATCGGAGAGCGCATCTACAATTTGGAGCGTTACTACAATAACCTGGCCGGTTTCAATACCCGGGTGGATGACATGCTGCCGAAGCGTTTTCTTGAAGAGCCTGCATCGGGCGGAAGCGCTGGATCGGTTTGCCATTTGGATGTCATGCTGGATGAGTACTATACAGCCCGCGGCTGGAATGAAGGGGTTGTACCTGATTCAAAATTGAAACAACTGGAAATCGTTTAATGAATGAAAAAAGGACTAGCCGCCTGAATGCATGGCTAGTCTGGTTTTTTTATGCGAAAAGAGGGTTCCCCAAATAAGCTAGGCATTTGGGGACTGTTGACATAATAGAGGGAGTTCATGAGGACTCTCTCTGTTTTATTTTTTAGTGATTCCGCAGGGAGAGTTTCGTAACGACCTTCCTCGCCAGCCGTACTAATAACTTCGACATGGAACCCCCATTTTCATTCTCTGTGGTGCCGTGAAGGGGCATGGATGACGGGATTCGATAGTTCAGGAGCAGTATTATTGCTGCTCCATTTTTCTTTACTGAACGGGGATCATTAGTTAAATAACCAAAGCCCGATTTCTCTAGACAATAATTCGGGCTTTTTATTATGGAAAACTCTTAACGTTGTAAATCCACATTTTCCTGACGCTACCCCTTAATAAGGATATTATGATCATTTTTGAGAGATTTCGCTCGATTCATTAAGGTACTTTTCTTCAAAGCAATCCAAGCATAAAGAAAATTCCTCTTTAATCTCAAAGTCCGTCAACTTGACCTCGCATATTTCACATTTTTTATCCATAGCAACAAGATTCATAATATATTTTCCTTCCTCTCAAAAGTATAAAGTCCGGTTGTAATCAAGAAAAAAGCGACTCACGATGAGCCGTAACCTAAGCGACAAAGATGGTGCAAGAGGTGAAATTAAGACACCAATATATTAACAGATCATTATTAATTTAATGTTAACGATTATTTAAATTTTTTATATTTTGGATAAAATGATGTGTACTACGTTAACCCCCAAAAATACTTTATAGCCTTGGAGGATTAGACGGACCTCCATCAACTGTCATTTGCTTCTCGTGAAAAAAGAGAGAAAAAAGCCATACATGATGAGGGAGAAACCATAAATAAGGTAAAGTAATTATAGTCATCATAAAAACGCTAATAGGGGAGCTTTCTATAGATATTTCTGTATCATCATATATTGTTTGTTTGGATAACCAATAATACTGGTTTAACTTATGATCGAGTAATTGACTTATGGTAACTAGGTCTGGATCGGTTAACTTCTCCTTTTGGTTACCTAATTGATTCATTTGATGCCTTAACATCATAATCTCATCATTAAGAAACTGATGTTTTAGGTTCATAAAATCACCTCTTGACCACGTAATGAATATTTTGATTCACTACTAGGAATTTAACATAAACCAATGCTTTCAAACCATATTTTTACATAAAAATAACAAAAAATTAGCAATATTATAACAATAAATGGAATTGGATTATAGATTGGATCGTTATAATGATAATTAACACAGTGATGAGGTAAAGGTTGAAATGAAAAACCATATGAGGAGGGATTAGCTATGAGTTTAGCAAGTTGGTCAGACATCATGGGAATTTGTAATGATCCATTGATTGGTTTTCAGCAGAAAGGGCCCGAATATTATCCTATTAAAACATCCTCTAATCAAATGAAAAAAGAATGTGCAGACCAGACATTATGTGGGAAGCATGGAAACGAGTCAAGGCAAATCGAGGGAGTGCAGGAATCGATGATATAACAATTCAACACATTGTACAGGAATACGGGGAAGAGCAATTCGTGAGAGATACACAACAACAGTTGCTGGAGAATGCCTATCGTCCCAAGCCAGTAGAAAGGAAGGATATACCCAAGGGTGATGGGAAAACGCGCCCGTTAGGAATACATGTAATCTGGGATAAACTGGTACAAATGGCAACGAAAATTGTCCTTGAGGTGATATTCGAGGCGGACTTCAAAGATTGTTCCTTTGGGTTTCGACCGAAACGAAGCGCAAAGCAAGCGATTGAGCGGATACACAAGACGGTGAACTATGGGAGAGTGTATTGGGTGGTGGATTTAGACATCACCGGGTACTTCAACCATATCCCGCATGACAAATTGCTCAAACTCGTGGAACAACGATTTTAAAGACTTTTACTTGTCTATTTAACCATTATACCATTTTTGCCCATGCAATCCCACAAGGGGATTTTCGGGCAAAGCCGATTTTCATCCCACGAATGAATCCTTGGGCTTTCAATCGGCAAAATTCTGTAAGAGTTGCATTTGAATATGTCTGTGGAATACCGCCTGCATTGTTGACAGTTATCGGTATTAACTGGATTTTAGAAGTCGATAGTAATGATCTTGAAACATTACTTCAACGTCCTGTAACGCCAAGTAAGGAAGCATTGAATAAATTAATTCTTTCTCTAAGTGAATAATAATTATCAACCTATTTATTGCTAACAGGGATCGATTGTTCAGCATGAGCAGAAGCTATTCTGCAGTTTAGTTCAATAAAAACCCATTTTTAAAATATTGCCAGCTACTTTACAGTGTATCTACAATTTCTCACAAATAAAATAAAGCCTCCAAACTGGAGGCTCTTATCTATGAGCAGATTTCATTTTGTTTATAGTCTCATTTGTAGACCATGAAGCACTGGCTATCATACGAAAATTTGTTTTTGCAGCTTTATCCCCATCCAAGTCTTTCATTTTTGCGGAAGCTGTGGCATCGTGAACTACTGCCACTTCAAATCCCTGTTCAATTAGTTCGCGCAAATGAGATTCGACGCACAGGTTCCCGGACATGCCTGCTAAAATGACGCGTGTAATTCCCTGTTTTCGCAGTTGCAAAACTAAGTCATTGGCTTCGGGTCCATAAATTTTATGCGGACTTGTGATTACGGTTTGCCCATCTTCAATATAGGACTTATATTTATCCAAAAAGTCGGCACCAGAACCTTTAAATCCTTCAAGTGATAACGGGGATTTACGTTGATACATTTTTAGATTATGCATCGCATGTTCCATAGCTCCCCCAAACATCCATTTTTGGTCATAGGGATAATAGTAATGAGGGGACACAAATACTTTAAACTTATTATCTTTTGCTGCTTTTAATAATAATTCGATGTTCTCAATGGTATGATTTTCGGCAATGCTTTCTTTAACTAAATCCCATGCAACACCTTTTGGGCTTAAAAAGTCATTTTGCGGATCTGTGATTACCAAAGCGGTATTGTTTTGTTCTACTTTCATTTCCGGTGATGGAAGTGGTGCAGTTTGTGCTGCTACAGTATTTTGATGAAAACTATAAAGATCAGCATTGACAAAAAGCGAAAATACAAAGAAACACTGTAGAATTTTTCTCATGGCGATCTCCTTACATTTGGCATACGCATATTATGTCTCTTATTCAATGGTTGATTCACAGGGGGTAAAAGTATATCGTATTAACGGTAATCAAGAGAGGAATCGTCTACTAATTTTTAACTCTTACAAAGAAACAATGTTAAACGGTTATGGTGCGTTATTTTTGACCTTTTATTTGACGATTAGGCGTAAGCCCATGTAAAAGAAATGCTCAGCAAGGCTGTTAGGCATTCTTCTTTCTTATTTTGTTGAAGTAAAGGGAGTTTAGTGAAAGAAAAAATAAAACCGATATTCCTTGATACAGGAAATATCGGCTTCTGTTTCCAAAAAAAATTCTTATCGTTTGTTCCCATCTTTTCTTACTGTTACCCCTGTTTAGAATCGACTATAAAATAAAATGCAGAATTTCATCTACTTCTTTCCGAGGTAGTTTATTTGGATATTCTGTAGGATACCCAAGTGCAATAACCATGTTTATTTGTTTTGTTGAATCAATATTCAAAAAAGATCTTATTTGATCTTGGGCTGCTAGTATCGGACCTGTCATGGCGCATGTTCCTAATCCCATGGCATGTGCGGCAAGCATTAAATTTTGAGTTGCTAAACAACTACTTTTTATACCCTCCTCTTCCCAAACAGATGCATCAACGAAACTTATCGGATCAAATATTTTTTCTCTAAATTTCGACTTATAAGGAGTAGCAAGAGAAATGATCAGCACAGGGGCATCGGTAAAAGCTGTTGCATAAGGACCAAAAGACTTAACTAAGAGCCGTGCCTCTTTCTCCAGTCCATTTTCTTTTGCTTTTTCGGCGAACTTATGTAATTGGTTCCAAGTAATATCAGAGATTTCTTTGATTTTGTCTCGATTCATAAGAGCGATAAACTCCCATGTTTGAGAATTTGTATCGCTTGGTGCATATCTAGCACAATCTATTAATTCCTTCACAGATTCTATATCTACAGCTCGATCTGAAAACTTGCGGATACTTCTTCTTCCATGAAGGATATTTTTAAAATGTTGATATTCCACGAATTCACCTACTTTATAAAGTGTCAATATTATCATAGCACAATGACAAAGCCTTTACAGCATGAATCCGCTAACGGAGATTGATTATTTGACAAACTGAGCTACATCCGGCATTCCAGTTTTTTGTTCCGATCGGGCAGTAATGTTAAAAATAGAGGGTAGAATAATCTAATAAACCTTGTTAAAGGGGTAATCTGTTTGGGGAATGCGTCTGTTGGTGTAGCTATTCTTGTAGGTGCAGTAATATCAATTTTGTTGGGAGTGTACTTGTGGAAGAAGGGAGACCCAAAAGAACCATTTTGGTTAGCCTTCCTTGATGTGATTGGAGATTTATTAACATTGAATTTCCCTGTTTTTTTCACTTATCGGGCTTGGGCTGTGTTTTTATGGCTAATTGGGTTTGGAATCTTAATAATAGCAATAGTGGGGTTAATAGTTTTAGGATGAGCTCCCGAATTATGATTGGTGAGATAAGTCTTGTCTATATATTGGTTTAATAAAGCTAAGGAATTTATACGTAAAATCATCATGTCAGTAGTTTTATATCTTTTTATCATGTCTTTTAAGGCAGTTTTACTTCTCCAGAGAAATACCAGTTGATTTAAATGCTTCCGAAAATCAATTGCATTCTGTTCACTACCATAAGCTTTTTTGTCATCATTTATAGGTAGTTGGAAATTTATCCTAACTTTTTGACCTTTGTAAGTGACATCAAAGGCATTTCTTCTAAGTTTACCAGCCAAAGCGTTCATTACGAGTCCTTAATCCATTCTGAGTAAAAACAATAAGGGGGAAACTAATATGACAAATAGAAATAAGGAGTTGTCACTAGAACAACGTGAAGAATTACTCAGAGCATTGAAAGCCCGTTTTGAGAAAAACATGAACCGCCATAAAGGGTTTGACTGGGCAAAAGTCCAAGCAAAGCTGGAAGCTAATACTGAAAAACTGTGGTCGCTCAATGAAATGGAAAGAACTGGCGGTGAACCGGATGTTATTGGTCATGATAAGAAGAAGGACGAATACATTTTTTATGACTGTTCAGCGGAAAGTCCTAAAGGTCGCAGAAGTGTTTGTTACGACCGTGAAGCACTGGAGTCAAGGAAAAAACATAAACCAGAAAATAACGCTATTGATATGGCTGCTGCCATGGGCATTGAGCTTTTAACGGAAGAACAATACCGGGAGTTGCAGAAACTTGGAAATTTCGATACGAAAACATCGAGTTGGGTGAAAACACCTGTTAATATTAGAAAACACGGCGGAGCCATCTTTTGTGATCGTCGCTACGACACTGTCTTTGTGTACCACAATGGAGCGGAATCCTATTATGCTGCCAGAGGTTTCCGTGGCTCGCTAAGGGTCTAAATTTTGCACAGACAGCTAAATTTGAAATTTGAGATACTGATTAAAGTGTTATGATAAATTTGGAACAAGACTTCTGACGAATGTGTGTGGGTTGTTTTGCTTGTAGCCAGATTGTTACCAGAGCAACATATATGGCAAATATCAAAGGAGGCAAAAACAGTATGAAAATTATTGTTACCAGTATATTCGTACGAGATCAAGACAAGGCACTGGAGTTTTATTCAGAAACTCTGGGCTTTGTAAAAAAGCATGACGTTCCCGTAGGAGAATTTAGGTGGATAACGCTTGTTTCTCCCGAGGACCAAGAAGGTACCGAGCTTTTGCTCGAACCGAATAACCATCCAGCCGCCAAAGAGTATCAAAAGAAGATATTTACCGAAGGCATCCCAGCAACAATGTTTGGCGTTGCAGATATTCGTAAAGAGTACGAACGATTATTGGAAAACGGCGTGAAGTTTACTATGGAACCGACAAAAATGGGTGAAGTCACAATAGCTGTCTTCGACGATACATGCGGCAACCTTATTCAGATAGTGCAGAAGTAACTTTATGTCGAAATAGTTGTTCGATGAAGTGTTTTTATCAACAATTAAACAACAACTTTATGTATAACCCTGTCCTAATTTTAGGACAGGGTTATACATTTTTAAGGTTTAATAATAAATGACATTGTTGTCATTCCCAATATAAGTGTACATTGTGAATAAGTTCACTTAAACTATCGGAGATCGATAGCAGGGAACGAGATACGCATCCGCCCTATGCTCCGTTGCTGCGGTGACAGGCGGACGGGTTAATGTGATAACACCTTTAGGTGGAGACCTAATATACTTTAAGGGAGTAATGGGGATATGTCATGTTATTAAACAAGATAAATTTAGTCTATTTTTAGACTAGGCATGACGGTTAATTTGTTTTACTAAACATTCGATAGTAGGGGAATGGGGTTCGGCATCCGTCTCCTGTTTCGTCGCTGTGGTAACGGGCAGCAGGATAGTTTAATAAGAGCTTGATATCTCATATTAATACAAGGTATTTTGGGGAAAATAAACAGATTAAATGGAAAAAAGTTGATTTTAACCATATTCATTGTGGGCTAAAAGCTATTTGAGCTGCTTTCGAGGGGATGAACCGGGGCATCAGATTACTGTATGGTAAGGTCGAGCTATTTTTTGAAAATTGAACTCTTCCTAATTTAATTATAGCATACAAAAAATGGAAAATATAGACTATTTATTCTCATTTACTACTGCTAAAATGCAATAGAACTTTAATGAGATTTGTTGGAGGGATAACAGGTAAAAGAAAGTGGCGGGCACTCGCAACAGTCTTGTTAACAATGTTCTTTTCTTCCATGGATCAAACAGTAGTATCTACTACAATGCCTACCATTATTGGTGATTTACATGGATTTAATTTATATGCTTGGGTTTTTACTTCCTATATGATGGCAGCCGCAATTACTGTTCCTATTTACGGTAAATTATTCAGATGTATTTGGTCGTAAACCGTTCTATTTATTATCAAAGAAACCAAAAGAAATGTAATGGTTAGGAGAGATATAGAATGAGTTCTTTGGTTCTCGGTTTTCAGGAAATGGAAAATACACAGCTTTTGCTCGTTGGCGGAAAAGGGTTAAATTTAGGGGGATTATCAAAAATTCTAGGAATACAAGTACCAGAAGGATTTTGTGTTACAACAGTGGGTTATCAAAAAGCCATCGAACAAAACGAAACGTTTCAAGCATTGTTGGATCAACTAACACTGCTAAAAGTAGAGGATCGAGATCAAATTGGTGAAATCAGCAGGAAGATTCGACAAATCGTTATGGAAGTAGAAATTCCTTCTGATGTTGTGAAAGCAGTTGCTCACTATCTCTCCCAGTTTGGCGATGAACATGCTTATGCAGTGCGTTCTAGTGCGACTGCTGAAGATTTACCACATGCCTCTTTTGCTGGTCAACATGACACCTATTTAAATATCGTAGGAATTGAAGCAATCTTGCAGCATATCAGCAAATGTTGGGCTTCCCTATTTACGGATCGTGCGGTAATCTACCGAATGCAAAACAGATTTGACCACAGCCAAGTTTATATATCCGTTATCGTTCAAAGGATGGTTTTCCCACAGGCTTCAGGGATTTTATTTACCGCTGATCCGATTACTTCTAACCGAAACCTGCTATCCATCGATGCCAGTTTTGGACTTGGAGAAGCACTGGTCTCTGGCTTGGTATCTGCCGATTGTTATAAAGTACAGGAAGAGGAAATCGTCGATAAGATGATAGCAACCAAAAAATTGGCTATCTATGGACGAAAAGAAGGCGGAACAGAGACACAGCCAATCGATCCTGATCAGCAAAAGTCTCAAACACTTACTGACCAACAAATTTTAGAACTAGCACGCATAGGAAGACAGATCGAAGCTTATTTTGATTGCCCACAAGATATTGAATGGTGTTTGGTTGATGATACATTTTATATAGTCCAGAGTCGGCCCATCACTACTTTATACCCGATCCCTGAAGCGAATGATCAAGAAAATCACGTCTATATATCTGTCGGTCACCAACAAATGATGACCGACCCCATGAAACCATTAGGATTGTCTTTTTTCCTGTTAACGACTAATGCACCCATGCGTAAAGCTGGTGGAAGGTTGTTTGTTGATTGCACACCTCGTCTAGCTTCACCTGTCAGCAGAAAAATGTTATTAGATGCCATGGGACAACACGATCCGCTCATAAAAGACGCACTCATGACCATAATAGACCGAGGAGATTTCATAAAATCTTTACCAAATGATAAGCAAGAACAGAGTTCCGGTAAAAGCAATAAAAGTGTGTCGTCTGCGGATTCTCAAGCACAATTCGAAAACGACCCGACAATCGTTTCTGATTTGATTAAGCGTAGTCAAACATCGATAGAAGAGTTAAAACAAAACATCCAAACGAAATCAGGATCAGATTTATTTGATTTTATTCTAGAAGAAATCCAGCAATTAAAGAAGATTTTATTTGATCCACAAAGTTCAGCTGTATTTATGGCTGCTATAAATGCTTCATCATGGATCAATGAAAAAATGAACACGTGGTTAGGTGAAAAAAACGCAGCAGACACGCTTTCTCAATCTGTACCAAACAATATTACTTCGGAAATGGGTCTGGCGCTATTGGATGTCGCCGATGTGATTCGTCCATATCCAGAAGTAATCGCTTATTTACAACAGGTAAAAGATGATAACTTTTTGGATGAACTAGTTAAGTTTGAGGGTGGGCAGGAAACCCAAGACGCTATCTATGATTATCTCA
>NZ_JAKFCQ010000018.1:0-14258 GCF_036676585.1 Robertmurraya sp. | reverse complement strand
AGAGACTAGAAACTCCCCTAATGAAGTCAATGAACGAATGATTAGAATATCACCTTTGGCTGCGCAGCGGCTATGACCATGGCAATCATTGTACTCGTCGAGGTTGATCTTAGCCTTAACTTTATCACCTACGTTCAAGACAAATACTCCTCGGATATAACTTCTCCATCCAAAATTAATTGGATTGTGTGCGTGTCTTTGTACATCCTGCCAGATTCTTCCATTCCACAGTATTCTGATCGTGTCTCTACATTTAGAGATAGGTTTTCACGTAGGAATTGTTTCAATTCAAGTATCTCATCTTCAGTCATTTCATTCTCTCCTAATAACCAATCTAACAAGACACATAAATAACATCTTCTACAATTTCTGTCAAGAAGAATAAATTAAATTCTTTCCTGTATCTTTGTAGACAAATTAGTCATTAGCTCTTGATAGGACATTGAGCTTGGGTTGTGTTTCTTGCGTAAAGAATACTCAGCCCATATACATTCAGTGGATGTTGGTAAATCTGCCAAAGGTTCTGTAAAGACATAACCAACTGGTCCATCACAGACCAGCCTTACAGTATCATCCAATCGGTCCGAGAATGTGTCGTTGTAAAACAATATTTTGAACACCTCATACTCACCACTATACTCTGGATGGGCCGTGCTTTGAAGAATTACAACCTCACCTTCTTTGAATTTTGGGCTCATCAAGCTAATACTCCTGTACCTTTACAGTGTTTACAGGTTTCCAAACGTTCAATGCCCCCGGTGCCCATACATTCGCCACACTTGACAGGTGCATTAAGAAGGCGGTTCAGCTCGGACCAATTTTCATTGCATGCTTCTGTGAGCAAACGTTCCGCAAGTTCTCGGCTGATGGTGACTGTTCTGTTTTTCATCACACTTCATCCTCATAATAAAATTTAACTTTAAGCTTCTTATCAAGATCGTGAAACTCTTCCCAAGCTGAATCTTTGTATTTATCATACCAGAAATTAGAGACATAGTCTTGTAAAGCTTCTCCGAATTCATCGAAGGCTTCTTCATACCAATCTACCAACAGTTCGCGCTTGTTCATACCGCCTCCTCACTAAATAATATTTCTTCCACATAGTCCCGACAAGCCAAAGCGTAGTTGTAACGAGCAATCTTTAGCTCTTCTTTGCAAACGATGTATTCCAGACTATTATCAAGGGACGTTTTGGCACTTACATAGGCACTTTCTGCCTCTTGCAGACGTTTGCGCAGTTCAGACAAGTGCTTCATAGGGATTTTCCTTCAGACACTTCTTTCAGGTCTAAAGCACGTTGAATTGCCCGGAGAGAGCACAAGGTGAATGCACCATTACCTTTTAGTGCAAGCTCTGCATATGATGGATACTGACCGTCATTACCACCTTTAAGGTATTCTTCAGCTAGAAGCTTTCTTGCTAGTTCACTAACTTCAATGTCTGTTTTCATTGGTCTGCTCCAAAATCAGGTTTTTGCACATGAATTCTCTGCATACTTTCTGTCTTAAATGCTTGAGCTTTCTGTGTAGCTTCAATGCGTGTGTTTGCTTGAATAGTTGTTGTGAATTTGTTGTTTAGGTAGAGATTGTAGGTGGTCATTTGGAATCCTCAATAAGTTTCTTGAACATTTCATCCAATGCTGCTGTATTGGCACAGGATAAGCATCCAGAAGCTTCACCATGAGTAATATGTTGGTATTTACCATCTTCAATATTACGAAGCATTCGATATACACGTTCTTTCAAATCATCTATATCAATCATAATAGCAGCCATTACTTATTCCCCATTGCCTTTTCAATAGCATGATTAATTTCTTCATCAGAGGATTTAGTGTTCCCAACTACTTCAAAGAAGTCTTTCCATTCTTCTGATAGCAAGTCCCATTCAATTTGGCTTGCTGTAACGAAAGCGTTCCACTTCTTTGCATCCTGAATCTGTTCAGCAGATGGGCGTTTGGATACTGAGACTTTCTTCTTTGGAGTGCTCATGACAATTCCTCGTAAACGGGTAGGATTCTATCAATCTTAATTATATCTGCTGAGGGGAATTCATCTCGTGCTAGATCCTCAGCTCCAAATAGCCCAGCACAATGTACGTTAATAGCAAATGAAAAGACTTCTCCATTAACATCATCACACATCAAAACCCGGTAGTCGTTCATAACATTCTCCTCATAAATATTGTCTTTCTGTGTTTGTATTGTGGCTTAGGGTGGAAGGGCTGTCAAGAATCTTTTCGCTGCATTTCCAAAAGAAATTTACCAACATCAAACAGTTTCTCAAACATTTCAGCAGGAATGGCACTGATTACACTTACTACCTTCCACACTTTCAAGTCGGTGTCATACTCCTCGTAAACAATATCAACATGACCTTCAATCTCATCCCACAAACGAATCCCTGTACGGTTAAAATCAAAGTCATCCGTGAACCAGATTACACCGTTTTCTACTTTAGACATTTTCTTTCTCCTCATTAGAAATAAACCATTGACATCCATCATTAGGATTCTTGCAAGCTACGCACATAACTAAATACGCTTGGTATTTTGGTAAGGATTCCTGCGTGTATCTGGTGCAGGATGAGCGCTTGTTACAATCTGTACCGTGGCACTTTACTAAGGAAGTCATTTAATCAACTCCTTAAGTTTCTCTACATCAACATGGAAGCCGATGTCCACCCACTCCGCATAAGAATATAAAACATGACTGCCATGGGGATACTTCTCTCCCGGATGCTCCGCAAGCCACTGATCATAGTGCTCGTCAAACGTTTGAGGATTCAGCACTTCCAAAGTGATCTGCATAGGACCACCATTGTAGCTGTCTCCCTCAATTTCCATGTTGCAGTTGTATTCTTCCATCAAGTTGGCAAGCTTTTGGAGGAATTCTTTGGTGTGGTTGTTCATTCTACAATCTCCCAATAACCAGTTTCAGCAAATGCGCAGATGTGATTCTTACCATCTAAAAGAATCATGTAATTAAAACCATCTTCACCTTCAATCCATGCAGCATCACATATGAAGCTGTCGTCTTCATATGAATACTTGTCTACTAGATACTCTTTAAAAGGAATTACTACCTTCGATGTTGTTGTACCATTCAGTCTTACTTTCATTTATATCCACTCCGGTTGTTGACGTTTTGTCCAAACAGCAATAATCTGCTTCTTATCTGTACGCGTTGACCATTCCTTGAACTTCTGCACCAAGTATAATTGGTAAGCTTTTGGTACGTCAATACCTTTCATTGTCAAAGCTTTAGCCTTAAATTCATCGGGCATTGCACACCGAAAATCTGTCTCAGCCTCTAGTGTAATCCCTTTTGGTGCATCCTTCAGAATGTCAAGGTGCTGGGCGCTTGCATGAATCTTACCTGTACGAAATGTGTATTCATCCGATAATGCTTTAGCATGGTTCCACAACCAACGATAATTAGCTTTACTTTCACGGCACCAGATATTCGAAGGGTGGTTACGATGACTAGGCTTGTAGGCAATCTGCACACCATCCACCTCAACGTGTGCAGTAGATAGCAACTGGAGCACCTCCACCAACAGCTTGCGGCAATGAATGTCGCAGTGGTCTTGTGCTGATTTGACTGGGCAGTCTGAAGTACGGAATATATTCATGAGAAAGGCTTCTGTGTGATTGGTTTATGTGAGGAATTATAGGCATGAAAAAGCCCTCGGTCAACGAGGCTGTGCGATTATTTAAACTTTTTTATTGGTATGACCACAAGATCATGAGTCAGCTCTTTAGGCCACTTCTTCATAGCCTTCTGAGCTTTAACAATTTGTTTGTACATATCACTTGATTTTTTCATACTAAAACCTCCAATTTATTTTATTAACCACTAATCAATCGAGCATCTTCGTCTGGACGAGAATCTATACCTAAAGTCTTACTACGACCCCAACAAGTTGTGCCGTCTGTAAAGCCCGCCGCAATAGGATCACGAGTAATTCGTACCCAACTGCCATGAGATTGATTCTTCATACGACCGACACTGTTAGCAAACACGTCATGATTTACAGACTTAGGAAAGATGAAAATTTCTTCAATGTCATTTTCATCTAGGGTTACGATATATTTCATTTATTAATACTCCGTTTCAAAGTTATCAGGATCAAATCCACTTTCAGGATAGTAATTCACATCTGGCATACTGTCAAGAACATCTTCAGGGAAATTATACTCAAATTCTAACATTTCAACGACTACAGCAGCCTTTTGGCTGCCTTTCTTCTTATCTTTATACCACAACTGTAGGTTCGGAACGTATGTATATACGTTTTTAGGATAACCGTTGAACCTCTTTTTGTACACTGTTGTCAGCCCATCTTCAATGAACTTACGCAAAATATTTCCTGTTGCCTTCAAGTCCATATTGCACATGTCAGCAATAGATTGCTGTGTGTCGTAATATTCATTTCCTAGACTTTTGAAGAAGTCAAATCTGTTCTTCAGGTGTGCGTAGATAACCTTATCACTAAGGTTCATTTTGACGCATTCACCGTTGCTATTCACATACCCACCAGCATTCAGCAGCTTGTAGGGCATCATGAGAAATTGGTTTTCGTTCCTTTGCTTTGACATACATTACCTTCGTTCTTAAAGTTCTTTTCATTTGTTTTGTGATTCCTAGAGTTCTTAATTTCTATTAATTGTTCTTCATTTCAGACACCTCCATAATTTTAAACATACACTGCAAAATGAAAGACTGACGTGACTTACTGCCACGATTCTGGTCAATCCAAGTAAGCAAGTGTTTAGGAATAATAAGGCTCATTTTGTATCTCCGTAAGGATAATTTCGTATGGGGTAAAAATGACCATACACATTCATATCTCTTTCACTTCGTTCTGGCACACAAACAATATTAAGATCTTACACCGATGTCAAGCCGAATGCAAGACAAGGCATGCTAAATACAAGATAAAAGAAAAAGATCTTCGCTCTGCTCATGTCGTGCTCCGTTCTTGAATTGTGTGGTATCTATTTATCAATCTTATTATTTCAATCTAAATCATTCAATATAATTATTGGTGCTAAAATACCCATAGGGTGTGGTGCTTTTCTCCATACAGGCTATAGGAATAAAATACCTACTGGCACTTTAGCTTGGTTCCCTAATCCTACTAGCAATCCACTGCTTAATATCCTTATGAAAGTCTCCCTTATACTCAACCCAAGAGAAACATTGCCCAGCCATCCTATGACAATCTTCAAGCGTATTAACTACACGAAAATAGATTGAATGTCCAGTTAATAGTGAGACTTTACCAAATTTATCGCTGTCTACAAGCTGATAGAAATTATCAATAGCAAATTGTTCCTGTGCATACTGAGCTTCAAACTTGTTTGTAAATACTTTAAGGATATTCATTTACTATTCCTTTCTTTCCACTCTTCAAAACTAATAAATGTTCCATCTTTTAACAATACTCTTTGTTCCAAGACATTCGGCTGTCTGCCTTCCTCTAACAACTTCTGAGCACCATATTCAGACAGGCCATGATTGGTCATTGCACCTCTGTCTGTAACTGTCACAGCCATTCTCTTAATCTGTTCAATGAATTCCATGTCTTCTCTTTTCTTCATAAGCTCAGTTGGTGAAGGTGTACGCTTAAACCAGTCAAAGAAACTCATCTCATTCTCCTCAATTCAATATACAAATTGTCTCACGTTTACAAGCTTAAAATCAAGCTTTTGAATATGGTATTATTTCAAGGTGTCAGGGGTTAACTTGAGGGATTTTCATAGTCAAATCCTAGGTGTTTCTTCCAAGGCTTCCCAAAATAGTCTCCAGCCTTACCACTCAACTCAAGCCAAGTGTACTTCACTTCTGTCCAGCTTTCACACTGTCCTTTGAACAACTCTGTGTAAAAGAAATCAATATCTGTATCAGGACAACCTTCCCAGTCATAATAATCTACATAGCCAACACCGATCTTAAATACAACTTTCCACAACCCTTTAACCTCTGAATGGCTGTCACCAAAAGAATTGTAGAAGAAATTACCTGTCCAAGACACGTACTCCCTAATATCATCTTCTACGTTGAACAAATCTCCCGCACAGAGAGGGATTATTTTTATGGAATAATCTTCTTGGCGAAGAGGTGAACACCATACTTCTACGATTGATTCGATCATGATTTACTCTCCTTTAAATATTTCTCTTGTAGAGTCACGTTCAGATTTTATTTCTATATCCCCTTTACATACCAAAACGCCTTGAATAAATCCTAACCACCTATTTCTCTTTGTTTCAGAAAGACTTTGATCAGAGATAATAACTTGGAGCATCCACAACAAGTGTGAGTATTCTATGGTTCCGTTTGAATCTTGCTCCGCAATGACTCCCCTATCTTCTAATAAACAGATGTACTTACTAGCAACAATTTCAAAGGATTTCATCAATCTCCTCCCTTCCACATTACTTCATATCTAGGACAAACATCAGACAGCTTTCTCATTCCCATATAGTAATCATTCAGACCACCAATCACAAAGAAAATCCCCTGACTATTCATCACAAGCATCTCCCCCTCCCCGAGCTTGTATTTCTCTCCCGTAGAGGTGTCGATTATTTTAAATTTCTTTTTCATTTGTATAAGCTCCTGAAAGGGCTGTTCATTTTCTCACACCACGCTTCGGCTTGCTGGACAAGATCCATGTTTGCACCATATTTATAGAAGAAAACCCACTCTCCGTCTACTTTCTTCAGAACAGGCTTACCGCGAGGATCATTTTTAGCATATTGGAAACTCATAATAATCAGCAGCTCTGCTGCGCCCTCCTCAATTAATGTAGGCCAATTATCACACCTTCTTTGAGCCGTGTCAAGCATAAAGCATAAAATTGAATAAATTCACTGGGAGATTCCTCTAAAGAGGCGGCCTAAAGGCGTCCCTGACGGGCTCCCTAAAGAGAGGATGGATTTCTTTGAAATGTGCTTGACAGGGGCAGGGAAGGGGTGTAGATTAGGACACATCAACCAATAGGAGCAATAGACATGAAAGTTTATCTGATCGACATGGACAACAAAGGTCTGCACAAATACGGATTTGACATCTGGTCTGATAAAGGCTACGTTCTGTTCAACGCTAGAACCAAACAGCTTGCTATGGCGTATGTCACAGGCAGTGGTCATGAACTGCTTGAAGAATTGACTCTTGACGAGTATAATTTGAAGTACGATTAACCTCTCAATGTCGCTGAGATTTCGAAGACAAACAATACGCGTATATGTATAATGCAAGATTAATTTAAATATAAATTGGGTAGGGATTGGGAGAGAAGATATGAAACCATTTATTTATGTACATGAACTGATTGAAAATAGCGGCGGCAGCTGGATTGGTTGCCCCAGTGAGGACGTTGTGCATAAGTCTCACACTGAAGGGGAAACTGGTGAGGAAGTAATTGCACTGGTTAAGCTGAGTGATGCGCAAGCTCGGATTGAGGAGTTGGAAGAAGCTTTGAAGGGTTTCGTAAACTGGGAACGTACCCAACACATAGAATCTTTGTTTGATGACCATGAACTATGGAAACGTGCTGAACAAGTATTGGAGAACAAACAATGAGAGTATGTCAATCAATTCAGGAGCTTCTTGACGAAGAACTTAGTCAGATGTGGTAAGGGCTGGATTATGAGGGTTTGAATGTGGAGAATACGAAAGAGTGGTTTGCAGGGACAGATATATTTGTGCAGATTTTAGAGAAGCTTAAAGAGGAGAATGAGTGATGGGTGTCTTAGCTTGTGATAGGCAAGGTTGTGAAAACATCATGTGCGACTACTACAGTTATGAACATGGTTATATTTGTCACGACTGTTTGAGTCAGCTAATGGATACACAAGGAAGCACCACGATCAGTCAATTTATGCAAACACCAAAAACACATGAGAGAGCTACTTACCCAAATGCTTGGGGAGATTATGTTGAAAGTGTTTTTCAGGAGAGGAATTAAATGATGATTAATATCGCTAAAGATTATCGCAAATATTCTAGTGAAGAACTTCGTGATAAAGCATATATGGGCACGCTTGAATGTAATGGTTATGATTTGTCTGACTTCTTGGAATATATTTTTCAGGATATGATTTCTCAAGATGACCTAGACAAAGCTGTTGAGGAGGCTGAACAAGTGGATGGTATTTATTGTGCAGAATGTGGGGAGATGATGTGATGAGTAATATACCCAAGTATTTTGTAAAGTTGAACAAAGAAAATTGGCATGAGGTTTATATTATTTTGTACGCAAGTGAAATTGATTACCACCTCGTTGCAACTTTCAAATGGGAAACTGACATGTTAGACTTTACTAAGGGAGATTTCTGATGGACGATTATGAAGTTAAATATTTTCTGAGCCATCCACAATTTGGTGAGAAGGAAGTTACCAAGGAAGAATTCATCAAAGCCGAACGAGCAGCAGGTTTTCGTCCAAAGAGTGGACGAGATGATGTTTGTGCTACAGGCGGCTTCAGTGGTAAGGGTCTGAGCGGAAGTGTTCGTTACATTGATCTTGAGCAATAACCCTTGCTATCCTTGAAGTAATTGGGTAGGATATTCACTAACGTTCCTATCCTTTATTCTAATTCAATAATTGGCTGGATTGAGAGGAGAGAAGTGTGAGTAACATTCGTAAAGTGATAGAACATTACACAGATTTCTCAGGGGAGAAACTTTGTTGCCCAATTCACGGAGAGAACACACCATCCCTTCAAATCTATGAGGATACAAACTCATGGTATTGCTGGGGTGCGTGCGGTGAAGGTGGTGATGAGATTGCATTTGTTAAAAGTATTGATGGTGTAGATTTTCCTGAAGCTGTAAAGAAAGTGTGTGAAATTCTAGAAATAACCAAAGAGGAGCTTATGGAAAGTAAAGATAAAGAAAAGGTAGTAACTAAAGTCTCAGCAGAGAATGCTGAAGCTATGGACATTGAAGAAGTGAAGGAACTTATCCGTTCTACTGGATACGTTAGCCATGGCTACCGTGGGATTCGTGATGAGATTAATAAATTCTTTGGACACCTAACTAAGCTTGATGATCAAGGTAATGTTCTCGCTCGCTATTATCCTGAGACAAACAATTTTGGTAAATTGACAGGCTACAAATGCCGTAATCACCCAAAGGATTTTAGTCACGGTAAAGTAGGAGCTACTGGTAACAAGAGTCAACTGAGTGGACAAGTTAAGTTCAAATCACCTTCCAAATACGTACTCTACGTGGGTGGTGAAGAGGATAAAGCTGCTGCATACCAGATGCTCAAGGAGAATCGAAAGGATCAGGAGTTTGATTCTATCCCTGTTGTAAGTCCTACATCTGGTGAAGGCTCAGCAGCAAAACAAGCTGCCATGCAATATGACTGGTTTGACCAATACGATATTATTGTAATTGGTATGGATCAAGATGAGGCTGGCATTAAAGCAGCTAAAGAAATTGCAGCAGTTTTACCGAAAGAAAAGCTTCGTATTGCTACATGGTCGGGCAAAGATCCTAACCAGATGCTGATGGATGGTAAAGAGAAACAATTTGTCCGTGATTTCTACAACGCTAAAGAGTTTATCAATAGTGGTATTTCATCTTCTGGTGATGCTGAAGCTGGTCTTGCTGAGTTCCTGACAGCGCCTAAGATCGGTCTTCCTCCTCAGTTGAGTAAGCTTGAAGCTGCAATGCGTGGCGGTATTAAATCAACAGGTTCTGTTGTAAACATTATTGGTGATACAAGTATTGGTAAGAGCTTTCTATCCGATACGTTGATTTATCATTGGTTGTTCAATAGTCCTCGTGTTCCAACTATTGTGAGTCTTGAGCGAACTAAAGAAGAGTTGACAATTGATTTGCTGTCAATGCATCTTAAGAAAAACCTGATGTGGTTTACAGATGGTCATGATGCTGTTGACTATTTGAATCAACCAGAAGTGCAGATTCTTAAGAACGAGCTTCTTTACAATGAAGCTGGTGAACCTCGATTCTTCATCATTGATGAACGGGAAGGTGATATTGAACTTCTTAAACGTCAGATGGAGAAAAGTGGTAAAGTCAATGATTCTCGATTGATGGTGATTGACCCGCTCACTGACTTCTTGCGATCTTTGGGTACAGAGGTTCAAGAAAACTTTATGATGTGGCAGAAGCTGCAAAAGAAGAACGGGTTTGTATTCATTAACATTCTTCACACACGCAAACCACCAACTGATAAAGAAGGTAATGTCCGTAAAGTGACTGAATATGATGCTCTTGGTTCTGGTACATTTATCCAGTCAGCAGACGTGAACATTGTGATTAATCGTGATAAGATGTCGTCCGATCCAATTGAGAAGAATACCACCTATGTTGATATGCCAAAGTGTCGTGGGGGTATCACTGGTGAGATTTGTGCGCTATACTATGACGCTGAAACTCGTCAGCAGTATGATCGTGATGATTACTTCAACACACCAATACAGTCACCGCCTGAGCATCTTGCGGAAGAAATTAGTTTTTAAGGAGAGATTGTGAGCAACGATATTGTCTACGACATTGAGGCCGATGGGTTCGTTTTTGAGTCAACTAAAGTTTGGACAATTTGTTTGACTCATGTACAGACTAAAACTAAGCTGAAAATTAATCCATTTAAAGATCCAGATGCTAAGAAGAAGTTTCTAGAATTCATCTTTTCGTTTGGTGAATGCCCTAATATTATCGGGCACTTTATTTTGGGCTACGATAATTTCGTTGTTCAAAATCTTCTTGATATTAATTTTACAGTTGGCAAGGATACAATTGAAGGCAAGCCTGTTCAGTTTATTGATACTCTATACCTTTCAATGTTCCTAAACCCTGACCGGATCGGGCACAGCATTGAGGCTTTTGGTGAGGAATTAGGACTTCCAAAGATTGATTGGCGAGCAAAGGCAGTTGAACTAGGGTTGATTGAAAGGAACGCCCCAAATGGTGCAGAATTCCAGCAATGGCATCCTGAGATGGACGTATATTGCGACCGAGATACAGATGTAAACGTCTTGGTGTATGAATATCTGAAAAGAGAGTGGAGAGAAGTTTATGGTAAGGAATTTACCATCACAGATGCTTACAAATGTGGACAGAAGTCTTTCTATCTTATGTCTTGCCAAGAGCTGACAGGTTTTAAGTTTGATATTGAGGGTGGTAAAAAGCTGGCAATTCGCATTGAACAGATGATGGAAGAGATCCGTGCAGAGGTTGAGCCACAACTTCCTCCACGGGCCTTGAAAAAGTCTGAAGAATCTTTCTACTCCATGCCAGCAAAACCCTACAAAAAGGACATGACTTATAGTTCTGCATGGCTTAAGTTTGTAGAGAAACACAATGGCAAAGAACTGGAACATAGCTTTGAAGGTGATCGTTGGGAATTCTACGGGAAAGAGTATTTCGTAGAACCGGGACAGATGCTTGATATTAAATTGCCAATGGAAATGGCTAACCAAGATCAGATGAAAGATTGGTTTCTTGAATCAGGCTGGCAGCCAACACTTTGGAACTTTAAACGAGGTCCAGACAATAAGCCAATGCGTGATCCTAAGACACGTCAACTGATTCAGACAAGTCCTAAGATTCAGGAACAAGGGAAGTTGTGTAAGAACCTTGAGAAAATGGAGGGGCCGCTTGTTAAGTTGGTTGTTAAATGGCTGAGCCTCCGTAACCGACAATCTGTCTTGAATGGCTGGTTGACTAATGAACGTCTGCAAATGGATGGGCGAATTGGTGCAGGACGTAGTGGTATTGCTGCAACTCACCGGCAAAAGCATAAAACTTGTGTGAACGTGCCTAAAGCATCAGAGAAGGTATTGCTTGGTAAAGAGTTCCGTTCGTTATGGATTTCCGATGATGGGATGTTGATTGCTGCTGGGGATGCGGCTGCGTTAGAGGGACGGGTTCAAGGACATTACTGTTTTAAATATGATGGTGGTGCAACCGCTGAAGAATTGTTAAAAGGTGATGTCCACTCTAAGAATGCTTTTGCTTTCTTCGGCCATGAAAAAGATTTGCAGCAATTTGATTTCCATAGTCCAGACTTCAACAAGGAACATCCGAAGTTCAAGCCGTATCGGGATAAGAGTAAAAACGGATACTACGCCTGTATGTACGGCTGTGCTGGGCCTAAGCTCGCATCTACTTTGGGCCTTCCTGTAAAGATGGGCAATGATAAGTTAGAAGCGTTCTGGGAAGCTAACCCAGCAACGAAAGCCCTGAAAGAGAACCTAGAGAGATATTGGGAAAGTGTTGGGCGTAGTAAATATCTTCCTGCTATTGATGGTCGTATGCTTTGCACCCGTAAAAAGTCCGCATTGCTGAATACAATTTTCCAAAGTTGTGGTGGTATTTCCATGGACTATGCACTTTGTTTCATGGATGCATGGCTTGGGGGCCTGAGGTGGAAAGATCGTAAACCCTACTACGTCTACAAAGGATTTATTGTAAAGCGTGTTGCCTACATGCACGATGAAGTAGAATTTGAGTGTGAAGAACCAATTGCAGAGGAAATTTCAAAAATGATTGAACGGGCTATTGAAAAAGCAGGTTTGTATTTAAATCTAAAAGTCCCCTTGGCGGGAGAAGGTAAGGTGGGGAAAAGCTGGTGCGAAGTTCACTGATTGGCATATATTCTATAAATAATCTTATAAATGGGAAAAGATATATTGGAAAGTCAAAAGACATTCATGGTAGAATCTGGTCCCATTTCAATCTACTGGAGAAAGATGAGCCAACAAGATCTGTAAACAGGCATCTCTATGCTGCTGTTAAGAAATATGGACTTGAGAATTTTTCATGGGAGGTACTTGAACTTTTTGAAGTTCTGGATGAAGATCTTTTGGCAGATAGAGAAATCTTTTGGATGGAATTTTACAACACGACAGATAGAGATTCAGGCTATAATCTCATGAAGGATAGTTCTTCAAGGACAATTGTGCATCCTGAAACGATTGCTTTCTTTAAAGAAAAGATGCTAGGTGAAGGTAATCCAAACTACGGCAATTTCTGGGATGACAAGCAGAAGGCATCTATGAGTGCAATTGCTAAGGACAGGCACGCAAGCGGAGAGTTCTATGGTGAAGAGTGGCGACAGAAAATTGGCTTAGCAGCCTCAGATGTATGGAAGGACGATGAAATAAGAGCTAAGATGGCAAGAAGTGTAGCTATTGCCAAATCTAAATATAGGATTTATCAGTACGATAAAGTGACAAAAGAGCTTGTAAAAGTTTGGGAAACGATGCAAGATATTATCGATGAGAATCCAGACTATCATAAGATTGCAATTTATTCGGTTGCAAATGGGCACAAGAAGTCGTATCGCGGATACATTTGGAAAACAGAGCTAAAAGAAATTCAAAACACCCCTTGACGACACACTGAAATAGGCGCATACTGTTACCTAACGAAATAAAAGGAGAGAAAAGATGAAAGTTTACGCAGTACTTGCTTATGATAACTACTATCCCGGACCAGACAACTGTAGGGGTTTGTTCCTCAGCTTTGAAGATGCACAAGCATTCCTTGTTGAGCACAAGGCAACAAGTCGCTACACTTATGATTACTACGATATTGTAGAAAAAGAAGTTAACTGAACCTAGGAGAAACAAAATGCAAACTAAAATCCAATACACCGTAGCAGACGACACCACTATCTATGCAGAAGTGGATACTCGCGATCAGGCCCGTGCAGCGTTGCGTAACTTGAAAGCTAACGGGAATAAGTCTGTGAAGATTTATCAAGAAGAGTTCGCTCGTATTGCTAGTAAACAGGTTCGGTGATAATATGGCCTATTGTGCAGTAGGACTCAAAACAGAAAGCGGTGACAGCTACACCGTTCTTGTTGAATATCGTAGTGTGTCTGATGTTCCAGCATATCTTTATGATATTTTTGATGAAGAACTTGGATATGTTTCTGAAGTTGATGTAGATTCTGGTGTTAGTCCTGAACTTGATGATAAAATTGAAGCTGAGATTCGGGCACAAGTTAAAGTCTTGGAGGATAATCAGTAATGGGTAGAATCACAATTCGGGAAACAAACTCTGTCGGTGAGAGCTTTTCTGAAGTAGAATATATCTTTGAGGATAGTTCAGATTACTTTGCTTGGAGTGAACAGAAGACAGAAGCATTGAATAATGCGTTGAAGAGTTATGTTAGCGGAATGGATTTCTTGGGCGGTGAAAGTCCTTTTGAGAATGAAGACGCTGGAAACGTGACAGAAATTAAAGTTGCTAAGAAAGCTAAAGAGCCG
>NZ_JAKFCQ010000017.1:0-21896 GCF_036676585.1 Robertmurraya sp. | reverse complement strand
ATGCTGAAATATTTGGCATGACCATAGAACTTAGGAAATTACCAAACTTTTGTACAGCCACTTTTATATTTGATTGTGCCATATTCGATCTCCTTCTAAAATTAGTACCTTCACATGTTATCTCACATAGTTAACACTATCAACAAAGTGAAAAACCATCTTTGTCGTGTATCGAGAGACAAAAGTATTTTTTCTCAAAAAAGAATTGCTATTCTTTTAGCCTAATAAAAAAACCCTTGCGTTTATCGCAAGGGCCTATTACTTCAAAACTATTTATGCTTTTACCGCTAACTCAACTACACGTTGTGCAGATGCTTTTACTTCTTCTAAACCTGCAGCAATAATTTCTTGTGCTTTATCTGGCATAGCATTATGTCCTTCAATAACAACTTCGTCAATGATTTGCATTCCGAACACTCCACCAAAAACATTACGCATATAGTTCACAGCCATTTCCATCGGTGCTGCTTCAGGCGCTGAATAAACCCCTCCGCGTGCATTTAGAAAAATCGCTTTCTTTTCTGGCATTAAGCTTACTAGGTTTCCAGAAGCATCATATTTAAATGCAAAACCAGCTGCGTATACATAATCAATAAATGTTTGTAGTTTTGCAGGGATCGTTAAATTCCATAATGGAAACGCAAATACAACTACATCTGCACTTGAAAGTAAATCCATTGCTTTTTGTTTCGCAGCTAACAAACGTGATTCAACATCCGTAAGCTCTCCACCATTTTGTACTTTACCAAATGCATTAAAAAGCTCTTGACCAAAATATGGTGTATCCTCTTCAAACACATCATAAGTAGTCACGTTTACGTTTTTCCCTTCTAACTCCGCCATAAACGTTTCGTACATCTTACTAGAAATCGCCTCAGAAGCAGGGCGGTTATTTGCTTTTACTACTAAAACATTCATTTTATTCTCTCCTCTATTTCCTTCTTTGCCGGGCTAGTTACACTAACTACCCTAACTATAATTATTATAATCAGAGTCAAATGATTGTTAAGTACGCACTTAAAAGTGGTATAGTATCAAAATGTATACTATTGCTTTAGCGCTCACCTTTATATAGCCAGTTATTTTTACATAAAGGAGGAAATGAGATTGGAAATAAAGCCTGAATTATGCCGTGTCGATGATGCTTTAGGGATCTTAACGGGAAAATGGAAACCCATTATCTTATTGCACCTTTTAACAAAAGGAACTCAACGATTTAGCGAATTAAAGCGAAATATGCCTGGAATCACCCAGAAGATGCTAACAAATCAATTACGTGATTTAGAAGAGGAAGACATTGTGCAACGTGTCGTTTATCCACAGGTCCCACCAAAGGTGGAGTACTCGATAACGGATTATGGGAAAAGTTTAGAGCCCATATTAAGAGCCATGCATGATTGGGGTACCAAACACAATTTGCATAAAAAACAAAAAATTGTTAGTGAATAATAAAAATTTTAAGAGCTGTCACGATGGACAGCTCTATTTTTCTTATCACTAGGCATGTGATTGTCTATCTCGATAAATGCCTGGTGTCATTCCAACATGTCTTTTAAATAACTCCGAGAAATGGCGATAATTATAATAACCCACTTTTTCACTAACTTCGTTTACTTTCGCTCCGTTCTTTAGCAATTTCTTTGCCTGTTCAATCCTCAATTTTGTGACGTACTTTATGTATGACTCTCCCATTTGTTCCTTAAATAACACACTAAAATAGGTGCTACTCATGTTTGAATGCTCTGCCACTTCTTGAAGGCTAAGTTCTTTCTCGTAATTTAAATGAATAAATCGGAGGGCACGCTCGATGGCGATATGTTTAGGCTTAATCTGATTGTTCTTTACCCATTGAAAAATTTGTTGCATCTGCTGTTGAAACCAATAGCATAGCTCTATCGTTGAGCGGAGGTTGGCAACTTCCTGATGAGGCAAATATCCTTTATTCCAAAGACTTTCTTTAGCTACTTCCATACTTAGGTAAATAAGTCTAAGCATTTTTCCTTTTACTACTTCGGGATCTAATCTCCGCTCTATCATGGAACAATTAAATTCCTCTATTTTTTGAAGAAACGCTTCACGATCAAGCATGTGGAGACTAAGTAGAAGTGATTGTTTTCTTTGTGTAAGTTCCTTTTCTGTTAATACCTTACACTCAAGTTCGAAAATGGGAGCCTTAACCATAACATTTTCAACTCCTTATCCATAGAATATTTACAGAGATTGAATATTTACGGGTTAAATAGATTTCTGGATAGTCAAAATTACGTTGGAGGACATCTACTAGATTGTTTATTGAAGAAGAACAGGAGGAGATATCATTTATTCTTTCAGTACTTCTATTTTACTAAGTTTTTTACTATTACGAAAACGCTATCTTTTTGGTTGATGTCTGCTTTTTTTAGGTCGTACCAAAAAGGGATCACAACCGTCTAGAACGGCTGTGATCCCTTTCTGAGATTTATTTCTTTACTGGTTGAGCTACTTCAAAATTTAAGCTATCAATTCGAAGATCTGGTGAATGGAAAACGACATATACTGTATTTTGACCCTTCGGTAATTTCCCCTTTAGATCAACGGTTACATCTGTGTATCCTAATTCATTTACGGTTACCCCTGCAGTTTCAATGGTATAGGTGTTCTTTCCTGTTTTCGGTACTTCAATTTCAGCAAAAGGTTCGCTATTTACAGAGCCAGAATGCAATGTAATTTTTCCACCTGCCACGTCCGAAGCAACGCTCGCGGTTACTTTCGTCGAACCTGTAAGCACCACTTTTGGTAGAGCTACCCAGGATCCTTCTTGTTTCGAACGGACGGCATGATATTCACCAACAACCTTCTCTGCTTTTAAGCTTTCGGCCGTTCTTGCTTTGGAGACTTCATGATAGACAACTTCATTTGATGCAAATGAGTGGTCGAATACATTAAAAGGTTTATTTGTTGGCAAAGCCGCAAGTGACTTCCCATCAATTGCGATCGTACTTTCTGCTTTAATTTCCTCAGAAGAAGATCCTATCATAAATACATAGTTTCCTTCCTCTACAAGGAAATCCCCAGCATTTACATCCCAAACAGCTAAGTCCTTCGGATCGATCGTAAGTGTAACTGTCTTTGTTTCACCAGCTTGTAAGGATACCTTCTCAAAAGCTACGAGTTGCTTTTGAGGGGCATATTCCCCATAAGCAGATTTATTATTTTTTCCGTATAGCTGAACGACCTCAGAAGTATTTACCGTTCCTTCATTCTTCACTTGAACTGATACTTCAAAAGGAGAACCCTCAGAAGCCTTCTTTGGTGCTTTAAAGTCACTATACGTAAAGTTACTATAAGATAATCCGTAACCAAATGGGTATGTGACAGGAGCCTTTGTATACATGTAGGTTAATTCTTGTTCAATTGGATCTGCATTTGTCATATCCAACGTAAATCTTGGATCAATGTCATCCAATGCAATCGTTGTATTTCCTTCAGGAATTGAGTACTTACTGATTTCTGGAAATGCAGACATATCTGCATACCATGTTGAAGAAAGACGTCCAGTTGGAGCATAGTCTCCATATAGCACTTGAGCTAACGCATAGGAATCATACTGACCTCCATATGGTTGATACACAATTGCTGAAACGTTCGGGTTATTTTGAATTGGCTCCATCCCTACTGGGAAGCTAGATTTTACAACAACAACTGTCTTTTTCCCTTCCGCAGCAAAAGCAGCCGATACTTTCTCTACCAACTCGTAATCTGCATCTCCCATATTCAAGTCAGAGCGATCATTTCCTTCTCCCGCACTATGACGTGGAATCGCACCCACAAACACAACAGCATAGTCATCCGTTTTTGCACGCTTTACTGCTTCGGCTCCTACTTCTTTTACGACTGTTTGTTCAAACTTCACATCATCATTTCGATTGGTTACATTGGCAGCATTTCCAATCGTTGATGCCGCTGTCTTCAATTTTCCATCAGAGCCAGTTGTAATCACTCGTCCGTTGGAATAATACCAATTTGTGAAATCACCTGAGAATCCTGTTCTGTATCCACTTGCTACAAGGGAAACGGTCTGATCTGCATTTTCTTCCACTCTAATGGTTGGTGGAATCGCACTTGTATTCCCTAACATTTGTGCTAAATCCCAGTCATTATTGGTTAAATTTAATGCCGTTGCATTTGTATTTTCAACAGATGCATTAGCAGTTGTTGGTGACGTCACCCATTTTCCGTTTAATACAGAACGTAAGCTATACCCTTTCTGACCCCAATCATACACTTCAAATAGATGAGCAGGATTATTCATATCTAATGGTTCAGTTGTTGTTACAAGCTGAGAACCCTTTGTTACATCTGCAGCATTTTCATCCGCTGTAACCGTCTGACCATTCAGCTTTGATTTTAATGAAACCACTTCCACCGCTGGGTCATAGGAGACATTATTCGAACCATTCGCCTTGATAATGGCCAAAAGTGGGGAGATACCAGAGTTATCAATGTTTGGTGTCGTTCTTGCTGAGTAGGTGGTTTTAAACCTTGAATCTGCATACACTCCAGAAACTGACGCCTTCTTGTTTTTCTCGAGTGGTAGTGCCCCATCATTCTTTAGAAGGACGATACTTTCCTGCGCAGCCTGTAAAGCAACTTCTTGATGTTCAGGATCACTATATGTAGCTAGTTCCTCCCTAACATCTTTCGCCTCTTGAGCAAACGGATAGTTCTTCGGAATTCCATTTTCATCTACTTCATTAAAAATACCCACTCGAACCATTTGATTCACATGTGAACGAGCCGCTTCGATTAAATCCTCTTTTGTCACACCATATTTCCCTTCTTCAACTGCGTCAACTACAGCTGCCACATCGTCTAACGCATTTTGAGGATTTGGTCCAGGACGGCCGGCATTCGCATCAGCTAAAATCATTAAGATGGTTGCAGCCGTTCGATCCGTCGCATATTGAGTATCATAACCATTTCCTTGCCCATTTGCCCCAAAAACGAGTGCGTCCCCATTAAAATCAGGAGAGCTATACACACCGTACTTCGAGTTATTATTAGCATGGATTTGGTAAGGTGAAAGAATGTTTGGAATACCATTCGTTCGTCCAAATGATGTCATTACTCCAGCAACTGAACCTGAACTTAATGCTTTTAATGGACTTTTTGTCTGATATTCGAAAATAGATCTGGCACCAGCACTATTATTTGCCGTTTGGCGGAACCACTGTGCATTATAAACAGAGTAATGCTTTGTTCCAACAGCTGCACGCATCCAAAAGCCATCATCACTTTGTTCCTGATCCGTGCCACTAAGTCCTGCTGCCATATTATCAATCATCGTAGCGGCCATGTGAACATCCTCAGAAAATCCTTCGTCAAATCGACCGCTTAAAGGATTAATTCTCATATCGCTTACAACCGTAAATGCAACTGTCGCAGAAGGATCTGTTCCACCGTGAATATTTGACTCCCCTTGTTTCACTTTTAATGTACTAATTTTTTCACTTCCTACTACTTTACCAATATCCGTAAGAAGTTCTTTGTTCCAGGTTTGCCCCATTCCTACTAGTGCAGGGAAATCCGTTGAAACCCCTTGAACATTATCTGCTGCTGAAAGTGCACCAGGTATCACTTTGCCTGCATTTGGGCCACGTTGTAAGGTGTAATGGTTTCTTGAACCAGTTGCATATACGGCTGGTCCTTCTAGACCTGTGTACTCAAAATAAGCATCAACATACTCATCGAGATGGTCAGGTACACCGTCAAATAACGGCATTCCATCAAATACCCCACCCACTTGATGTTTAAATACGATGTTCTCTTCCGCTTGTTTCTCTGGAGCTTTAAACCCAACCATACTCGCTGTTAACGAAGTAATAAGCAATACGGATAGTGATTTTCTCCCTATTCTAGAAAGACGGGATTTTTTCAATACAGCACTTCCTTTCAGGTTTTTTAAGCGCTTTCAATTTTGGAGGGACCGGTCCCCTATAAAAATATTTTAATCTCTATCTACCATTCAACGATAGTGAGCTATTTTTACGATTGTGTACACATTTTTAAGACAGAAAGAAGTGGATTCATTTTAATTATCATCCTTGATAGGATTTTCCTAATTTTTACTCTGTCAAATGAACAGTATACTTAAAGTATGTCTTAGACCACAGTGATGTTTTTTCAGATTGAGGTGATTGGGTTGGTTTTAAGAATTGTATTTATCATTACATTAGGGTTTCAGACCGTTATTAATATGACGCGACCTGTCATCACGTTATATGCCTCAGAGCTCGGAGCTTCTCCCCTTGAAATAGGTATCCTTACAGCAGCCTTTGCTTTATTTCCGCTCATATTTGCGATTCAAGCTGGTAAACTAGCGGATAAACTCGGAGATCGCATTCCTGTTCTAATTGGTCTATTTTCAATACTTGTGGGGATGGCCATTCCATTGTCTTTCCCTAGCATGTGGGCATTGTTTGTCAGCCAGTTTTTTGTAGGAATCGGAAGTGTATTTATCCCTGTTTCCTTACAGAATGTCCTAGGAAATAGTGCAACAAAAGAGAATCGTGACCACTACTTTAGTATGCTTGGCATGGCAGTAGCAACAGGAGCATTAATTGGGCCTATCATCGGAGGATTTGCTACGGAGCATATTTCTTATTCGTTTTCTTTTCTGCTTTCTATTCTTATTGGGCTCGTGCCAGTAATTTTTACTTTTTTCCTGCCAGTCATCAAAAGGCAAGGTTCTGCAAATCAGTATGGAATACTTTCTTCTATCAAGCTATTACAAAATCCATTATTACAAAAAGCCTTATTTTCAAGTGCGCTAGTATTGTACTCAAGAGATATTTTTGTTGCGTATTTTCCTTTGTATGCAAAAAGCTTCCATATGTCTGATTCCACTATAGGTATCATTATAGCCGTTCAAGGACTAGCGATGATTGTTGTGCGCGTATTTTTACCGAAATTAATAGAAGTAATGGGCAGAGACAGGGTCCTTCTTACTTCTATCATTGTTGCTGGAACCTCATTTCTGCTTATGCCTTTTTCAGAGAATATAATCTTTATGGGCATTTTGAGCTCCCTTATGGGATTGGGCTTGGGTTGTGGTCAACCTCTCTCAATGACGACGACGTATAATGCGTCTCCTAAATCAAGGACCGGCGAAGTTCTCGGACTACGCCTAACCACGAATCGCCTATCACAGCTAATTGCTCCTCTTTTCTTTGGAGTGATTGGTGCCTCAGCTGGTATTATGTCTGTGTTTTTAGTTAGTGGGGTTTTCTTAGTTTCGGGGACCTTTTGGATTCGACCGGAAAAGGTGAACAGTTCGGATAATTATACTTAAGTTGGAGTCGTAGTGACCTTTCACAAATGTATCTACCACCATCTTAACATGTTTATATGCGGGATGAAGTTCGTTTGCTTCGGCTTATCAGTTTAAATGATCTTCATATGCTCGATGAACTTCATTTGCTCCTGCTTTTCTGCTTTAAATGACCTTCATGTGTGGGATGAACTTCGTTTGCTCCGGCTTTTCTGTTTCAAATGGACTTCATATGCTCGATGAACTTCATTTGCTCCAGCTTTTCTGCTTCAAATGATCTTCATCAGCTCGATGAACTTCATTTGTTCCGGCTTTTAAGCCTCTAATGATCTTCATATGCTCGATGGACTTCGTTACTCCGGCTTTTCTCCATAAAATCAATTACTTTCATGTAAAAAAGCAGACAATAGTTGTCTGCTTTCCGTAAATCTATAATTATTCAAAACGAACCCGAACTTTAGCCAATATTCCATCTAATTCATCAAGAACTTCACGTGGGATTGGTAAAAAAGGTTTGTTCGCTACTTCTCTCAAAGACAAATGTCCCACTTTTCCTATCAAATCCTCAGGTAATTGAGATATCTGTGGTACCTTCTCAACTAAAATGCTTTTTGCCTCTTTGTTGTGGAGTAATTCGGACAAGGCAAATTCTGTACTGTAGCTTTCGATATAAGCCTTAGTTGGAGTATAACTAATTTCCCATACTCCGCTTTCCAGCTCTACCTGCACATTCTCATTCATTTGTTGTGCGGATAATCCAGTCTCTACTAATAATTGACCATTAATCTTTACAGTTTGTACTAATGCATCTGGTAAGATTAGTGTGGCTGTTGTATTAAATGGAATCGTAAATGCAAAGTCCAGGTTTCCTTCCTCATCTATTGACCATTTGCTTTCATATAAACCAGAGGCAGAATTCAAACTAGCTTTTACATGATTGATTCTGCTGTTTGGTTGTGGAGCTAATGTAACATGGCGGAATCCTGGCTGAGCTTCCACTGGATTAATCCCAGCCATATGTCTAAACATCCATTCTACAATCGAACCGTATGCATAGTGATTCAAGGAATTCATATCCGTTCCACTTATTGTTCCATCCGGCAATACAGAATTCCAGCGCTCCCAAATGGTTGTTGCTCCCATGGTCACTGCATATAACCAGCTTGGATAATCTTTATTTAGTAACAACGTATAAGCAACGTCATTGCTTTGATTTTCAGATAATACTCTGCACAGGTATGGAGTTCCCACAAAGCCCGTCTTTAAATGATTACCATCATTCTTTAACTTGGCACGTAAATCATTTGCGATTCTTTCGGTAAATTCTTCAGGAACTAACTCCATAAATAATGCTACAATTAGTGCCGTTTGCGTATTTAATGCGAGTCGGCCATTTTTTGTGAAGTACTCGTCCTGGATAGCGGTTCTTACCTCATTTGACAGATTCTCATATTCGTTCGACACATCGACCATTCCAAGTACTTTCGCTGCTTTTGCGACTAAACCTGCGGAATAGCAATAATAAGCAGATGATATAAAGCTAACCTCTGTTCCACCAGTAGGAAAATTAGGGTTTTCTCCATCTAAAGCTAACCAATCTCCGAAATGGAAGCCTGTCGTCCACAGTCTCTTTGAGCCTGATTCATCATCCGCTCGTTTAATATAATCAACCCAACCTTTCATGCTATCAAATTGTTGTTCTAATATGGCCTTATCACCATAATGCAGATACACATTCCAAGGAATAATGGTAGCTGCATCACCCCAAGCACTTGAACCGCCACCATTAATATTTGTAGCTGGCACCACCATTGGGACCATGCCCGCTTTGTCCTCTTGCTCCTTCCAAAGATCATACCCATATTTGCTGAAAAAAGCATATGAATCCATATTAAAGCAGGCCGTTCCTGAAAAGACTTGTGCATCACCCGTCCAACCCATCCGTTCATCTCTTTGTGGGCAATCGGTAGGAACATCTAAAAAGTTACCTTTTTGTCCCCATAATGCATTCAAAAATAGTCGGTTCACTAACGGATTACTCGTTTCAATATGGCCCATTTGGTCCATATCTGAGTACAATACACAACCCGTAAAATCATCAGGATTCAATTCACCCTGCCATCCCGACACTTTTACGTACCTGAAACCATAGAAAGTGAAGTGTGGTCTAACAACCATTTCTTCTCCATTGGATATATACGTAAACTTCGCTTTAGCTGTTCGTAAATTCTCACGATAGAAATTACCTTCCTGAAGAAGCTCTCCATACTCTAAGGTAATTTCCGACCCCTTAGGAGTCCTATTTTTAAATTGGATCCATCCCACCATGTTTTGACCCATATCTAACACGGTCTCACCCGCAGGTGTGGAAATAACCTCAATTGGTTGTATCGTTTCTTTTATCACAACGGGTAAGCTTAATCTTGCTTTTAATCGATCAAATCCTAAATCGATTTCGTGGACGTTATAGGTTGTACGACCATCAAAGGTGGCGTCATACACTTCACCATCATAAATACTGCTTTCTAAAATGTTACTTCTTCTCGCCGTCCAAGTACTGTCTGTAGGAATCAATTGACTTGTTCCATCTTTAAAGTAAACGACTATTTCACAAAGTAGAGCATACTTATCTCCATAGATTTCAGAGGTTCCTCCGTCAAACCCAAATCTTCCTTTATAAAGACCATTTCCTAGCATCACTTCTACATTGTTATGTCCCGTTTTAACTTGCTCCGTAATGTCATAGGTTTGATACTGCAGCCATTTATGATATGCATTAAAATGTGGAGTTAAATATTCATTCCCGACCTTGTCACCGTTGATTTCCATTTCATATAAACCTAACCCACATACATATGCTCGAGCAGATTCAATTTCTTCTTCAATCAAAAAATCTTTTGTTAATACAGGCTCTATACTCTTATCGAGTTCTGGTGTAATCCAACTTGCCTTCCATGGCTCTTCACCCTTGGCTGTCTCAAACCAGGCAGGATCGCTAGTTGCCATATCCCCATTATCTGCCCATACGGTCACACGCCAGAAATAGCGTGTATACGGTCTTAGTTCGATTGGTAGTTCAAAAGCAAGACTGTCTATTTCTTGACTCTTCCCACTATCGAACACGATGTTAGAAAAATGATGATCCAAAGCAACCTGAATTTGTGCAGCTGTTTGCTTTTTTGCTTCTGTTTCACAGGTGATAAAAGACAGTCTTGGTTTTCCTATATCGAATCCCAAAGGGTTTGTTATACGGTTAGTTTTCAAATTTACGATTTTCATTTTTAAAGTCTCCTTTTAACTAGTACTCTTCCTTTTTATAGTCTAGTATCCCACTTTCCACAAAACGCATCTACTGGACTCTTCCCTTTAAATTCTGATCTTCCAGTAATTTTATCGATCACTGCCTTGACGACGAACTCATTTGACGAATATGCATTAATATATGTTTTTACCATTGGCACATCCTGAAGATGGTAAGGATTGGCCACAGATATGAACATTGTTGGAATTTCGTTCACAAACCATGGTGCATTTGCATTTAATGGCTGCATCCAATCAATTCTAACAGTGGTTTGATTACTTGCGGTTTCTAGATTGGCCACATATACAACAAGGTCATATTTTTGTTTCAAATCATGAACGCTCATAAGCAATTCTTTAAAGTTCACCTTGCTATTATCAAAGAGATCTACTTCAAATCCTTCTTTTTGAAGAGCTTCTAAAAATGAATGGGTTACAGAAGCCCCTTCTTTCAAGCCGCCACTATGGTCACCTAAAATATTTAATCTGATCCGTTTATATTCATTAGAGCTAATCGGTAATAATTTCTGTGTGTCCTTTACTAACGTTACCGACTGGTCAGCACATTCGCTTGCCCATTTCTTATGTTCATCACACTGTAAAACAGATAACGCTTCTTGACCAGGTACGAGCGTGCCATCTACTTTTTGATTGTGTAAACCTATAGACAACTTTAAAGCTAATATTCTCGTTACAGCTTCATCTACCCTTTCAACTGTAAGAATACCTGTTTCGATTCCCTTCATCATAAACTCATAATCTTCTTTTATATCACGATTAAAAAGGAACATATCACAGCCTGATGCAATGGCTTTTGGAACAGCTATTTCTCTTTTTTCCGAAACAGTGAAACCGAGCATTGGAGTTGCATCTGTAATGATTAATCCATTAAAGCCTAATTGTTTTCTTAATAAATCATTTAACAGCTCTGGAGCTAAAGTGGCTGGCATAATCTCTTCGTCTTGAATGGTTGGAACAAGTTTTTTTGAATAATGAGGAAGTTTAATATGGCCCACCATAATCGATTTTGCATCCGCCTCGATCAGCTCTTTATATACCATTCCGAAAGTTTGGTCCCACTCTTCTGGTGACAGTGAATTCACTGAAGATAGAAGATGATGATCTCGATCATCTACTCCGTCTCCTGGAAAATGCTTAACAGCGGCTGCTACACCACTTTCACTCAAGCCTTCCATATAAGCTTTTCCCATTCTCGCTACCCTCTCAGGATCAGAACCAAATGTTCTTACATTTGTAATGGGGTTTTGATAGTTCATATCAATGTCAACGATAGGGGCAAAAGCCCAGTTACAACCTACTGCTTTTCCTTCGCGACCGGCAACTACACCCAACTTATAAGCCATATCCTCATTGTCCGTTGCTGCCACTTGTAACTGCTTCCCAAAGTACGTTCCATCCGTTGCAATACCATTTCCACCTGCTTCTAAATTAGCAGAAATTAATAAAGGAATAGAAGAGAAACTCTGTAATAGTCGATGAGTTTCCTGCATCTTAGCTCCCACGTTCGGACGGTACATGATTCCTCCTGGTTTGAACTCTTCAATAAATCTAGTTAACTCTTCTTCGTTATCGGAGCTGCCAATAGGACAGAATAATTGGCCAACTTTTTCATGTAAACTCATGGACTGGAGGGTTTGTTCAATCCAATCGATATCTTTATCTGATAAAAAAAACGGTTTGTTTTTTAAATGAGCGTATTTACTTTCCATTTGTATCATCGTTTGGTCTCCTTTATCTCTCCAATAATTGTTCAATATTGAGCTTAGTTAAATCCTCTACACCAATATGAGCGTTAGGACAGTTAGAAGCTGCTCCAATTCCTACTGCCTTCATTCCTGCAGCAATCGCAGCTTCAATCCCTGCTTCCGCATCCTCCATAACGATACATTCTTCCGGTCGAACGCCAAGCCTTTCAGCTGCTAGTAAGAATACCTCTGGATCTGGCTTACTATTTTTAATGGCATTTCCATCTGCTATCGCATCGAAGCTTGAAGCCATTCCTATTTTTTCTAAAATAAATGGCGTATTTTTACTTGAGGAACCGATCGCTATTTTGATTTCTCTACCTTTTAAATTCAGAATAAGTTCCCTTACACCTGGTAAAATATCTTTAGCAGATAGATGGTTTAAGAGTTCACGGTATCTTTCGTTTTTCCGTTCAGCTAGAAGGAGTTTTTCAGTTTCACTATAACTCTTAGTTGAATTGCTCAGAATTATGTCGAGACTTTCCATTCGACTTACGCCTCGTAATTTTTCGTTTATCTCTCGATTAAAAGGAATATCTTCCTGTTCGCTAATTTCTTTCCATGCTTCGTAATGATATTCATCTGTAGAGACAATAACCCCATCTAAATCAAAAATGACTGCTGACTTTTCCATATATCCCATCCTTATCACAGGGCGTTTCCACCATTGTTTTGTTGAAAGCGTTTCATTATTTTTATGATATAAGAATTTTTAAATTTGTGCTTTCCCCTTTTTGACATTAAAGTAGCCGTTATTTGTCTTAAATCTAACTGGAGGAAATTGGTTTGCAAAAATAGAGGTTATATTGTGGGGGAAAAAAGTATCAAGTAGTTTGTTTTAAGGGGATGAAGTACGTTACTAAAACAAATAACGTCTTTCATCAAAGCTATGATAGACGTTATTCTCTGAGTCCAGGTGCTTATTTAAATTGTTTCATTAACCACCTAGCCGCAAGATCAAACCATACCTTGCAGTCTTCATTCAAATGACTAGGATTATTTGCCGTTGTTTCATCACAAAGAGATAATCCGTGTACTCCGCTTTCAAAGACATGCAGTTCATAAGGAACCTTCTTTTGTGCGAGTGCTGTTGCGAATCTTAGAGCATTTTCAGCATAGACTAACGAATCATCTGCTGTGTGCCAAATGAAGGTGGGTGGTGTTTGAGGAGAAATGAAATTCACGGGACTAACTTCGATAAGCTGCTCTTCTGTAGGAGTGGCCGTTCCAAAAACAGCTTTACTAGAAATATCCCAAAACCCTTTAGCGAATGGGTCTGCTTCTTTGTCTACCTTTTCCTTCATAAGCTGATAGTCTACTAGGGGATATCCGAGAATAACAGCGTTAGGCCTAAAGACGTCACTCTCAACACTAAATTTTTCTGTTAATAGTGAACTATTCCATTGAACTCCCAAACTAGCAGCTAAATGCGCTCCTGCAGAGAATCCACAGACAGCAATTTTTTCAGTGTCTACTAACCATTTAGAAGCATGTTCTTTAATCATTAAAATGGCTTGTGCTAAATCCAATAATGGTTGGGGGTAAGCAGATTGTTCATTCGGAGTTGGAAGATTATTAAAATCCTTTACCCACTCTTTAAAATAGGTAGTATAGCGTAAAACAAATGTATGATAGCCTTGAGATGCAAAACGTAATGCAACGGGTTCTGCCTCACGGTCGGATGTCCCTAAATATCCGCCACCAGGACAAATAAGAATAGCTGGACGTGTTTTGTCCGTTTGAAATTCTAATGAATTCTCGTGAATATAAGTTTGTAAGTATACATGATCACAATTTTCCCATAGGCTGATTTTTTCCATTAACATAACGATACTTCCTCCTTATTTGTTTAACAGAATAATGGGTCCGATCTAAAAACCGAACCCATTATCATTTCTATTTGGTTTACCTATTATCCTATCTTTTCATGAGGAATTTCTTCTGAATCTTCTTTTCCTTTAATAGGCTCGCCCATTTCTGGAATTGGAATAACAGCTAATGCAGATAGTACAGAGAACCCAGCAAGTATTAAGAAGAATAAAGTATAACCGTCACCACCAAACAATAAGACACCTAATGCAATTACTGCTGGTGCTGCAAAGTTAACTAAAGCTGAAGAGAGCTGTACGGTAACATTCATAATTGACAAGTCTTTTCCAGCGTCGAGTTTTGATGGCAGGATACGATTAACTAGTGCATTATCAACTGCCGTGTACATTCCAAAACCAAAGTTAAAAATAAAGTTCCCAACAATGACCCATTTAATATCTTTCGAGAATGCGAACGCTACTAGACATAGACCAGTTATTAGTGCTGCTCCCATAACAAATGGTTTCTGCTTCTTCACCTTATCAGAAAGGAAGCCTCCAAGAATTCCCGCAACCACCATTAACATGATTGAAGGTGCCGTATAAGCCATTAATTTAAAGATATCTGCTTCCCCAAGATGGAATCTAGCAATATAGAACAGAGTTAATAGTGATAATCCAGCATTTGAAACGTTAATAAATAGTTTTGTTAGTAATGCCCAAGTGAATGTTGGGTGCTTTTTATAACTAGGATAGAAGTTTTGTAGTCGCTTCCAAATTGGTGTATTCTTTGAAGCTTGCGCTGTACCAGCAAAGTAGTTATCTTTTACAAGTAGAGCTGCTGCAATTCCACCAATCAACTGAATAATGGCAATTGCTACTAATTTCTGTTGAACCGTTGAATCCGCAAACACACCCATAATCATTTGACCTGACATAACAAACGCTGGTGCAGCTGCACCAATCAGTCCGGATACACGACCAAATTTTTCAGGTTCCACTTGTTCAGGTACGATCGCAAAGCAAGAAAGAGAAACCATTCCATAAAAGAATTGAACTAAGCAAAAACCTACCACTAGAACGGGAATAGATGGGGCATATGTTAGTAACAGCATGGATAGCGCTCCACCGATACTTCCCGCAATCATCCAAAATCTTCTTCTACCAAACTTCAAGCGAGTCTTATCTGCGATGACTCCGCCTAAAGGACCTAAAAATACAATCGCAAGACCACCGATCCCAGCAACCATCCCGTAAACAGCGGTTACATTTTCCTCTCCAACAAGTCGAATAATATTAAACTGAATAAGACCAAAACCAAGTAATACGAGAGGAGCTACTGCCGTACCTACTCCCAAAATAGCCGCAAAAACTAATCGAAACAGCGGTGTTTTATTCCAAGTTACACTTTCCATTTGTTTAACCTCCCTTTAATAACTACCTAAGCGCTTTTAAAAAAACTATAAAACTACTACATAACATAAGTGCTGAATGAACTCATTTTCCTTTTTACGCTGGAAACGCTTCCTTATGTACTTCATTATAGGCGTATGAAAACCTTTACACTATCCGATATTTGCTCAAAGAGAGACCGTAAATTGTCATTTCTCTTTTGAATTGACTTTTTACATTAACTAACTACAACAAAAAAAGGCAGGTATTTTAGCCTGCCTAAAGGGTTCTTTGAGGAAAAATTTCTATTAATTGCACTTCGTGAGGCTGAAGAGTTTCTTCTATAATCAACTCTCCATCAACTCTTACTTCTCTTATATGCTTTTTAGGAAGGGAAGAATGCTTTAAATATTCAACGGCTTCCTCATCGATCCGGATAGGTGCCCCCATTTCAACCCACTGATCAAAGCTACTACCATTGCCTCGGTTTATTTTGTGATGCTTCACTTTATAAATACCCTTCTCCAAACCGCCTACATTTAGTGTCATGCGAATATCATCTTTATCGAGAAATACCTTATAGCGATCGGTCAAATCGATGTTTGCATGCTGATTCATACAATACAATCTGTCATAATGGCAATAATGATAAAGAATGATTTGATATCCCCTAGAACTTTTGGTCACAAAATACCCTTCTCCTGATGCTAGTAACTCATCTCCTAGCTTTCCTAGAAATTCATATGCATAAAAAGCAGGCTTTGGAATGCCATTATTCGTTGTTAAACCGAGACCCCCATGGTAGGTTTCAAGGGCGATCCTTTGTTCCTCAATGAAGTCTGTCAAAGTCCAGTAGCCAAAGCTTTGAATCTCATCGATATTTTCAAGTAGGTTTTTAACGATAAAAGCGGCTTTAAAGCTCGTATCATTTGTTAAATCTCGATGAAAGGCGGTTGAATTCCATTCTGTTAGGTGAACCTCTACTTGTGACATTTTTTTCTCCGCTAGAATGTCCTTCAGTCGTTTAATCTTATTTTTTAAAAAGTCTTCGTCTCGTGAAATGTAACCAAACTCGAAGGACTCGCTGTCTACCATTTTTCTTTTCTTATTAATATCTTTTTCTTCATGTGAGTAACAATGGAACGTAATAAAATCAGGAATGCAATTCTCGTTACTACAAAAATCTAAAAACCCCTGTAACCAATCACTATTCACCGTATTAATACTTGGGCCGCCCACTTTATAGGTAGGATTGTGCTTTTTTATCGTGTCATAGGTACTTTTATAGAAATCACAATAATCTTCAAAGGTACCTCTCCAAAACACATAGAAATCTGGTTCATTCCATACTTCAAAATACCAGTTCTTTACTTCTTCCGTTCCATATCTATTTTCATAATGTAAAATAAAGTTCTTCACTAGGGAATTCCATTTATCGATATCCTTCGGCTGGCTAATAATACTTTTTTTATAAAAAACCGTTTCCTCTTGATTTTCAGCTAAATCGCCTGGCATAAAACCAAGTTCAACAAATGGTTTTACGTCTATGCTTTTTAAAAAATCAAATAGCTGATCTGTATAGAAAAAGTTATACTCGGCGACACCCCTATCGTTTTCCGCGTATACCATCATTTCATCGTCAAACAATCCATGAAAGCGAAGATACTGAAAGTCGGTTGCTTTTTTCACTGCCTTTATCTGCTTTTGAACACCTGTATAAAGACCTTCTTTCGCCTTTCCGATTGTCATTAAATTTTTCCAAGTATGATTCAGCTTAGAGGTTTTCCTAGACATATTAATTGAAGATTTCTTCTTAACCACCGCTTTATGATTCACTTCAATTAATTTATCGTCTTGAGGTAAAAACGAAAAGAGCTTTGAAAAGGCTTGATCCTTATCTATTTCAACATAGTTAGCAAGCGTCACTTTGCTACTATCCGTTTTTCTCGGTTCCATTTCAACCGCACGTCGATATTCACTTGGTGTCTGATGATAAAATTCCTTAAAAGCTCGGTTAAAGGCCTTTACACTAGCAAATCCATTATCAAGTGCAATTTGTGTTAAAGGAATATCGGTAAAAACAATATCTTTTACCGCATGGTCTAGTCGAATACTATCTACATACTTTGAAAAGGGCATTCCGAGATGCTTCTGAATAAACTTAGAAAGATAGTGAATTGACAGAAACTCAATCTGAGCTAGTTCGTTAAGTGTTATTTCTTGCTTAAAATTATCCTTTACATAAGAAGTGATTCGTAAGAGTCTATCAATATGCTTTTGGCTGGAGATTTTGCTTTCCTTAACATTTTCATCTTTGAAATTTTTCATTAACAAGTAAATTAATTGGAAATAAAGAGATTGAATTTGTAGCTCATATCCTTCTCCCTCTTTATTAATGACCCACATCATTTGTGCAAGCAGAGCTCGAATCTGATTAAACTCCCCTTGATGGCTTTCATCGAATAAAAAAGACTTACAAGAGAAAGAATATGTGTCGGCGTCTTTTATATTATTCTTCAAATCAGGGATCGGGATTTGAAGAGCTAGTAATAAATTATCTTCTTGATGTTGTATGGAGTGGATATCATTTGCATTGATCAGAAAAATATCCTTTTCATTTAAATCGTATCTTTTATCGTTAACCGAAACTGCAACTTTCCCTTTTAACACGAAGATCATTTCTATGCTGTCATGCCAATGGTTCGTAACATAATCAACGCTGTGCAGAAAAATATGTATCGGCAGGTCCTTATTCATTTCGATAATTTCATATGTAAAGTTCATCGTATTCACCCGACTTTTAACCTATTTTTTCAAGTATACCTTTCTGTCGATTAAAAGTGAATGTTGTCGTATGGCAATTTTCAGTAGATTTTGTATTGAAAAATTACTAGTAATACTAAAATAATCCTTTTTAAAACTTCTGAAAATTCACACTCTAGTTGGTAAGATTATTTTTGAAAGCGTTACCAAATAATATATTTACGCAATTTTGGGGGGATATGATGTTAAAGAAGATGAGGAAAAAAAGAAGACAATTAACTTCCATTGCATTAGCAACAGGTATTGCTTTATCCGGATTAAGTTTTCAAACAGGTGTATTTGCAGCAGAACAAGAAGCGCCAAAGACTGAACAAACAATCAAAAACATAGTGCCTCAATTAGTAGACAAGGCTTCCATTGAAGCTGTCATCGCCGCTATGACGGTGGAGGAAAAGGCAAAACTCGTAGTAGGTGTGGGCATGCCTGGAATGACGATTCCTAAACTTCCCGTACAAGGTGCGGTTGGAGGAACACCAGCCATTGAAAGATTAGGAATTCCTGCCATGTATTATGCCGATGGACCAGCTGGTTTAAGAATTAGTCCAACACGCCCTGGAGAGTCAAAAACGTATTATACCACTGCCTTTCCCATCGCTACCTCGTTGGCATCCACTTGGGATACGAGTGTAGTAAATAAGGTTGGGCAAGCACAAGGGAATGAAGTGAAGGAATACGGTGTGGATGTATTGCTAGCACCAGCTCTAAACCTTCACCGTAACATATTAACCGGAAGAAACTTTGAATATTTCTCTGAGGATCCTTTGATCGCAGGTAAGATGACGGCTGCCTTAGTAAATGGTGTCCAATCTAATGGAGTAGGTGCAACCATCAAACACTATGCAGCAAATAATCAGGAAACCAATCGTTTTACCATTGATACCATCGTTTCTGAAAGAGCTCTTAGAGAGTTGTATTTAAAAGGCTTTGAGATTGCTGTTAAGGAATCTCATCCGAAAGCTGTCATGAGTTCCTATAACTTGCTAAATGGGACACCTGCATCGCAAAATGAAGAATTGCTGACAACTGTCTTAAGAGGAGATTGGGGCTACGATGGCTATGTGATGACCGACTGGTTTGCTGGAACAGATCCTGTTGCCCAAATGAGAGCAGGAAATGATCAGATTATGCCTGGTTTCCCTCAAAGCTCAGAAAGAATAGCAAATGCGGTTAAAAACGGAAGCTTAGACGAGGCGATATTAGATAGAAATGTTAAGAACATCTTAAACTTCGTCGTCGAATCTCCTAGCTTTAAAAATTATAGCCATTCTGACAATCCAGACCTCCAAGCTCATGCCGAAGTGGCTCGTCAAGCTGCGGCGGATGGAATGGTTCTATTAAAAAATAATCAAAATGCACTCCCACTTCAAAAAGAAAACAAAGTGGCGTTATTTGGTACCGCACAGATAGAAACGGTAAAGGGTGGAACAGGTAGTGGAGATGTAAACGCAGCCTATACCGTGTCTATTGTAGATGGATTAAAGCATGCAGGATATTCACTCCATGAAGACCTTGTGAATCAATATAGCAATTATATTGGCGAGTTAAGACAAATGGAAGAATACAAAATTAAGCCGAGTCCATGGGGAGAGGATTTCGGAAAAGAAATACCAGTCATTCCTGAGATGGTGTTAGATACAAACCAGGTTGAAAAAGTACAAGATGAATCCGATATTGGAGTCATTGTTATTGGAAGAAACTCTGGTGAAGGTGTGGACCGTAAAAATATAAAGGGTGATTACCTCCTAACAGATACGGAAAAAGCGATGATTCAAAACGTCTCAAAGGCATATCATGATGCTGGAAAGAAAGTAGCAGTTGTCCTGAATATTGGTGGCCCTGTTGAAATAGCAAGTTGGAGAGATCAAGTAGATTCCATCCTTCTAGCATGGCAACCAGGACAGGAAGCAGGAGATGCGGTAGCCGATGTATTAACGGGAGCGGTGAATCCTTCTGGAAAGCTCGCAACCACCTTCCCTGTGAAATATGAAGATGTGCCTTCTGCTGAAAACTTCCCTGGGACACCAGCAGAGAACCCTACTCAGGTTGTCTATGAAGAGGACATTTATGTTGGTTATCGCTATTACTCAACCTTTGATGTGAAACCTGCCTATGAATTTGGGTATGGATTGTCTTATACAAACTTTGATTACAGTAATATTCGAGTGAATCAGGGAGGTAAATTCAAAGATCAAATTACCGTATTTGCTAACATAAAGAATACAGGGAAAGTATCAGGAAAAGAAGCGGTTCAAGTCTATGTATCGGCTCCAGACGGAAAGCTTGAAAAACCTGAAATTGAATTAAAGGCATTTGGAAAAACAAAAGAGTTAAAGCCAAATCAAAGCGAGCTGTTAAAGTTTGAATTGAATGCGAAAGATCTAGCATCCTTTGATGAAGAGAAAAATCAATGGATAGTAGAAAAAGGAGTTTATACAGTGAAGGTCGGTGCTTCTTCAGAGAATATTAAAGGATCCACAACATTCACGGTTGCTAAAGATATTATTGTAGAAGAAGTGAGTAATTCATTAGTGCCAGAAGTAGAAATCGATAGACTAAGTAAAAAGTAAGGAACTAACGCCAATATCGAAACAGGATATTGGCGTTTTTTATGCTATAGTGATCCAAATTGGGTTGTTGACTTAGCACCTGCTAGGTTTGCAAAGCTTGTATACTCCTCTAATAAAGCTTGGTTTTCAGGTACTCCATTGTCATGAAATCGAGATAAAAGAGCAGCCATAAAAGCATCACCTGCACCCGTCGTATCAACCGCTTTAACTTGGATACCTGGAATGTTCACCAGAATTCCTTTATGGCTCGCAAAAGCTCCGTCCTTTCCTCTTGTAATAAAAAGAAAAGGAATATTCATGTTTGATATGCTTTCAAGTCCTTGCTCAAATGTATCCGATTTTGTTAAAAACAGTAATTCATCCTCTGCCATTTTTACAATATCGGCCTTTTTTACATATGAGAGAATAACTTCTCTACATTGCTCTTCACTTTCCCATCGCTTCAAACGAATATTGGTGTCAAATGCTACAAGCAAATTCCCTTCTCTAGCAAATGTAAGAGCTTGATTGGTTGTTTTCCTTGCTACTGGATGAAAAAGGGTGCCTGATCCAAAGTAGAATAGTTTACTTTGAGCGAACAGCTCTTTGTCGAGTTCTTCTGCTGTAATCCAGTCATCTGGCGTTTCATTTATGTATGAATGGAAATATCGATCACCTTGATCATTTACATGAACATATACAGAGCAAATCTTTTTAGTGGCCTGGTAAGTACAATAGGATAGATTTACTTGTGCTTTTTTCATTTCCTCTTGCACAAACACACTCGTCTCATCCATTCCAAGCTTACACAAATAATAGGAAGGAACCCCTAACCTTTGAACTCCTACCGCCACATTGACAGTGGCTCCTCCTAATAGTCGCTGATAATTTGTATTCGTCTGATCTTGGGAGATAAAATCCACAAAAGCCTCACCTAGTGATATGACCCCTT
>NZ_JAKFCQ010000016.1:0-38753 GCF_036676585.1 Robertmurraya sp. | reverse complement strand
CCAATACTCATTTGACGGAAATATTCGGGATTATCCCCCCAAATATGTGCCACCATTGGCTGTTCATCTTCTGTAAAAGTCAAACGGCCACGCACACTTTTCATGCCCTCTGGATGACAATAGCTATCCGAGTTTGTAAACTCTGTGAAAAATACATCCGGTCGACCGGCTGCACTTACTACGTGACGAAAAACAACATCTGTCACATCTTCCATGGGTGCAAGTACAAAAAATGGTCGAGGTAAATCACGCCAAAAATTATCTATCATTTCAAACTCAAATCCTCTCACTATGGTTACAACTTCAAACTCTCGGTTAAAAAATATAAAGCCCAATGTTTCTCTTTCTTTACACTTATTTCATGCTTAATAACTTATGATCAAACACAAGTACATTTGGATATTTATCATTTGTGAAAATCGACAATGTTTATTTTAACGAAAATCGGCTCTGAATGGTATTTTTATAAACAAAAAAGCAGATGGTAGATTTTTTCTATATCTATTATACCAACTCCAACCGAGCGACTGCTTCACAATGTGTATGTGGAAACAATTAACTAAAAACCAAAGGGACGGCTCCCGCGTTTCATCTTGAATGAAACAAGAGAACCGTCCCCATGTCACTTGTGACCCTGCTCAATCTTCCTCAATAACCCTAGCCACATCTTTACCGCAATTTTTACATTTACCTTTTAACACAATACCGTAATTATTCTCTTCTACTATAAAAGCAGTAATCGTTGTAACATCTGAGCAATTCCGACACCAAACATTACTTAGTAGACTCTTTCTCATCTCTTTTGGAATGGAAAGCCACTTTTTATTTGCATCCATCTGTAAAACCCTTTCTATAAATCTTCGGTAGACAACATTAAACTTATCTACGTGAAAAAAATGTACGGTCCTGTTACTTAATTTAGACAAAATAGAAGCAACGCAACCCCCACTACATTCTAATCCATAACTGTTCAAAAATCAGTCACAAATATTCAAAAACCACCCTGTCCTTTTTAACCACCCATCTCTATATAAAAAATAAAGGGATGGTGCAAGGAATGAATTTGAAAAATGGTGGTATTGAACAATTCCAACAGTATTCTCAATTTTCTTCTTTAAAAGAGTTTAACACTCATATGGAAATGTGGTTGGCTGTTCATAAGGATGATTTCTCTAAGGGAGAGCTTGTCGGTTTGAAGCGCCTCGTTCGTTTTGCTGCGAAAATCCCTGGAGTTTGCAATGCCAAAATTGGGACCGTGTTAAAAGCAATTTATGAAGAACACAACGGATACGGTATCTCACGTTCTACTTTCAAGCGAATGATTCAAAAGGCGATTGGTTTAGGACTGTTGATCGTTCATGAAACCGAAAGAAAAAATGGTTCTCAGTCTAGTAATTTATATATATTTCAAGCTTTTCCTACAAACGGACTACCTAAAGAAGATGATTTGAACCACCATAATAAAACTAGTAATCCTTCTAAAACTAATAATATAAAGATTAAAGAACGTAAAAAAATGGATTCATCCAAACCTACCGAGAATATGAATGACAAGCCTCTTGATTACACTTACACAAGCGATCGGGTTCCTTACTCCTTCTCTCAAGTGGTCAGATACTTCTTTCCAGAAGCAAAGCAGATTGAGGAATTTTGGAGAATGGCTCAAATCGCTGCTTACCGGAATAATTGTGAAAGTCAAACAGATCTCGTGGTAAATATGGCCGTGCACTCTTTTAAACAAATGATTAGCAAACTAAAAGGAAGCACCCTACAAAAGCCTATTGCCTATTATTACGGAATCCTGAATAAAAAGTTTGAAGAGCTTTATTTTGAAGAGTTATATGAAATGGGGTTTTGAGTGTAAGTTTCTGAATTCCCATGAGCACCTGGAAATGGGCTAAACGGGAATCTAAGCATGGGTTTGGTTCCCATGAACGCTTGAAAAAGAGCTCAACGGGAATCTAAGTGGAAGTGAGGTTCCCATAAGTGCCTGGAATGATGAAAAAAACCTCCCATTGCTATCTAGTAGGTAACAATAGGAGGTCTAGTTCAACTTTTACAGGTATTTCAATTAATTCAACGTACGTTTCAGGAATTCTCTTGTGCGTTCTTGGGTTGGATTAGAGAAAATTTGCTCTGGAGTGCCTTCTTCTGCAATCACTCCTTGGTTCATGAACACCACTCGATCGGATACTTCTTTCGCAAATTCCATTTCATGCGTAACGATCAACATCGTAAGACCAGATTCTGCGAGTTCCTTCATGACCTTCAGAACTTCTCCGACCATTTCTGGGTCAAGAGCAGACGTTGGTTCATCAAATAACATCACATCTGGATCCATCGATAGTGCTCTAGCAATCGCCACACGTTGCTTTTGGCCACCGGACAGTTGCTTGGGCTTCGCGTTAATATATTTATCCATTCCAACCACCTTCAAGTACTTCATCGCTACTTTTTCGGCTTCTTCCTTGGAGCGTTTGAGTACTTTTACTTGTCCTACTACACAGTTCATAAGAACGTTGTGATTGTTAAAAAGGTTAAATTGTTGGAACACCATACCTAAATGCTGTCGGTAGGCCGCTACATCATGCTTGTCATCCAATATATTTTCACCATGGTAGATAATTTTTCCGCCACTTGGTTTTTCTAAAAGATTCACACAACGAAGAAGAGTTGATTTACCAGAACCTGAGGAACCGATAATGGTGACTACTTCTCCTTTATTCACTGAAAAATTAATGTCTTTTAATACTTCATGAGTTCCAAAGGATTTGTTTAAATGCTGAATGTCGATAATCTTTTCCATAGTCTCTCCTCCTTCTCTCATTATTTTTGAGCTACTTCTACTTCTGCGTCATTTCCGATAACCGTATAGCTATCAGAGCCATCTAATTTCTTTTCAATATAAAGCAAGATTCTTGTCACAATAAAGGTCATCACAAAATAAATCAAACACGCGACGAAGAAGGATTCAAAATATCTAAAGTTATTACCTGATATGGATTTTGTAACGAAGAATAACTCTGTCACGGAAATCACATTCAGAACGGACGTATCTTTAATATTAATAACAAATTGATTGCCTGTTGCAGGTAAAATATTTCGAATGACCTGTGGCAATACCACATTCCACATTGTTTGTAGATGATTCATTCCGATCGCATGTGCGGCTTCAAACTGCCCTTTTTCAATCGAAACAATTCCACCACGAACAATTTCAGCCATATAGGCCCCTGTATTAATCGATACTACAAAAATAGCAGCCACAAACACATTCATATCAATACCAAATGCTAAGGCAGATCCATAGAAAATAACCATGGCTTGAACGATCATCGGTGTTCCACGGAAGAACTCAATATAAATAGAAAGAATTAGGTTAATCACTTTTAATAGTATTTTTTTCGCACCACGTTCAGGCATGGGAATCGTTCGTATAACTCCTGCTAATAATCCAATCATTGCCCCAAAAATCGTTCCAATAAGAGAAATCAAAAGGGTTAAACCGGCACCACGAAGGAACATAGGCCAGTTTTCGGCGATGATTTTAATAACCCACTCAAGACTCATCTTTTCTCCTCCTTACCGTATAAAACCGACTGTATGCATATATACAGCCGGTTTCTGAATTCTATTTTGCTGCAGGTTGATTCTGAATAGCGGAATCCATAATGCTTGTACGTTCTTCCTCTGAGATACCTGCTAAAATTTCATTGATTGTTTCTGTTAAGTCACTGTCCTTTTTCAAACCGACAGCGATCGCTGTGTCATCTTCTGATGTTTCGAAACCATCTTTAAATTCAACCATCACATAGTTTTCATTTGCAGCTGATGCACTAACTCCTTCTGGACGTTCTGAAACGTAACCATCAATGATCCCTGATTCAAGAGCGACTCTCATTGCCGGGAAGTTGTCCATCGCCGTTTTCTTGTTTACACCTTCAATTTGATCAATCACATTGTAGTGGAATGTATTTAATTGAGCTGTAATCTTCGCACCTTTGAAATCTTGGATAGAAGTAGCACCTTCATACTTGCTGCCTTTTTTCACAACCATAACTAGATTTGATTTATAGTAAATATCCGAAAAATCAATTGTTTCCTTACGCTCAGCTGTCGGTGACATACCAGCGATGATTGCATCAATTTTACCTGATGTTAAAGCTGGTACTAGGCCATCCCACTCTGTTTTAACAATCACTAATTCTTTTCCTAAACCTTCAGCGACCTTTTTAGCGATTTCCACATCATATCCACCTGCATACTCTGCAGAACCCTCTATTTTAACCCCACCGTTAGAATCGTCATTCTGAGTCCAGTTAAAAGGAGCATAACCCGCTTCAAGACCAACCTTAAATGTATTATCCTCTGATGATTCAGAATCAGAACCATTACTTGTCCCGCATCCTGCTAATAGTAGAATAGATGAAACCAATAAAACTATGAATAATGATAACTTGTTTTTCATGATGTCTCTCCTCCTGTTATTCTATGGTACTAAAACAAAAAACGACCTGAGATAAACTCAGGTCGCTGTATGCATAGTTGCCCAAAGTCCCCTCTTTTATCCCAAATGAGATAGCACAACTCAATAAACGATCAAGTTTATCGAGACAGTCCTGCAGCTCTTAACTACAGACCCAGCATGTAATACCGAGAAAATTACAAACTTCGGCGACATTTCCTTCTCCTTAGCATCATTGCTTCTCAAACTCCACTAAAGACTGTTAAATATCGCGCCTCTACCCCACTGTAAAAAGCGAGGTCTTATTCAATTATCTTCTTATACTACAATACTATCTTTTAGTTCGTCAACCGGTTTTTTGTGGTAAATTCTATTAGGATTTGATATGACATATCCAGAAATCATGATATCCCTTAGCTGTCTTTCCGCAGAGATATTTTTTGTATGCTCAATTCCATTTACATTTTTATACAAAAGTGATATCATAATTATATCAAATTGATTTTATAGGAGTGATAATTTTGAAAGAAAAAAGTGCTTTTCATTTTAATGGGTTTATTGGTGTACTTTTAATTGCGATATCACTTTTCTCTGGAGTATACTTTCTCATTCAGGAACTTTTTGGAGCTGCCATTCCTCTTCTCTTGATCGCCATACTTCTTGGTAGCGGCATTACGATTATTCAGCCTAATCAGGCAGTGGTTGTGACATTTTTCGGTCAGTATCTTGGTTCCATCCGTAAAAGTGGACTATTTCTTACCGTTCCTCTTACTTTTCGTAAAACGATTTCTTTAAGAGTACGTAACTTTAATAGTAAAAGGTTAAAGGTAAATGATGTAGATGGGAATCCAATTGAGATTGCTGCCGTAATCGTATTTAAAGTGGTTGATTCAGCAAAAGCCATTTTTGACGTAGATAATTATGAAGAATTCGTTGAAATTCAAAGTGAAACAGCTGTTCGTCATGTAGCAACAAAGTATCCTTACGATACATTTGAAGATGTAGAATTAACGTTACGAGGAAATGCGGAAGAAGTATCAAACGAGCTTACAGCGGAGTTACAAGCAAGACTAGACTTAGCAGGCGTAGAGGTTGTAGAAGCACGTTTGACCCATCTAGCTTACTCAACAGAAATTGCTCAAGCTATGCTACAGCGTCAACAAGCAACAGCTATTATTTCTGCTCGTCAAAAGATTGTAGAAGGTGCCGTAGGAATGGCACAAATGGCCATCCATCAACTAGAACAAGATAATGTAATTGAATTAGATGATGAAAGAAAGGTACAATTAGTGAATAATCTCCTAGTAGCGATTGTCTCAGAAAATTCTACAACTCCTGTAATTAATACAGGTACTTTATATTAAAATGAGTGGTTTACATGACAAAAAAAAAGAGCTTTCCATTACGCATAGATCCTGACCTTTATGAAGTGTTACAAAAATGGGCTGCAGATGATTTTCGTAGCATTAACAGTCATATTGAGTATTTATTACGAGAGTCAGCAAAGAAAGCAAAAAGATACCCAAAACAAAAAGAAGACTGAAGAATACTAACAGGCTCCGTTAACTACCGCAAACATTAAAAATGTAATGCAAAATGACCTTCAAATTGTATGGTAATTTGGAGGTCTATTTTTGTTGATATAAAGGGATTTCGATAATTATTTCGGGAGACCTGAATGTTGATTTCACTGTGTATGAAAAATAAACGGCAAAATTCCGGCTAAATTGGGAAATACCCATATTTCCTTAAAAATAAGGGGAGTTTTTCCGTTTATATTATCTAAATCTTTGAATTTTGTCTTATTTAGAGCAGTTAATCGGAATATCTCCGCTTATACCCGCTTCTTAAGCTTCCCCTATATACATTAGCAGGAAATTCTCCGCCTATGAATTCTTATATCTACACAAAAATCGATACGTATAGGGCTACTAGATTAATAATTAACATGATTAATAAAAATGAGAATACGATAGATATGAATGCAGTTGAAAAGCCGTATAGGAATGGGGGATTGTATGATCCAAATATCAGGGGTCCCGTTTCAACCAAATGAAAATTGGCAGCTTGGGAGTATGGAGAAAACAATGATTCAACAGATGCAGAATGCTCACATCTTTTATTCTTATTATTCCGAGTATGAATTATTGTTCGAACTTCAAGTGCGAAAGAACATTATCCAAAGTGCAAAAGAAATGAACAATAGTCAAGCAGTGTTTACAACCTTTGTATATGCCCGCTGCAACCCCAGGTACTGGCAATTAACAAGGGGAGGCGGGTTCCTTTTAAGACCCGATGTGCGACCGGCTGATGCAATTCTGGATATTTATCGGAACAGTTCACTCTATGCATTTGAATGTGCAACAGCTATTCCAATCATCTATTACCATGCCATATTGAATAGTATTGGTAGCCATTTATTTAATTCACTGTTTCGAGATCTATATCTTTACAGCTGGCATACAGATACAGACCTAGGTATCAATACCTTTTATTCCAATCATTTTTTACCTGGAGATGTCCTGTACGTTAATAATCCTGACTTTGATTGGAAAACACCACATTTCAGAGGTGTTAATGCCGTTCTCCTTAATGATGGTACGTTGTTTGGACATGGATTTAATATAAGAACATCAATAGAAATGATTCAAATTCTTAATGAAAAAAGAAAACCGGACAGTCATCAATCAGCTTATATAACAAAATTGGTGACAAGGCCATCTTTTAAGTATTTATACAGAGTAGCAAGTTGGAATAGAAACGGTAGAGCATACAAAATGCAGCGTCCGATCGTGCACCACAACATAAGTTCTATTTCATATGCTCACTATCTTTATTATTCCATGTAATATCTGGTCAATTTCACAATCCCTGACATTCACCCATTTTTTTATAGACGGGCTCCAAACTTCCCTCCAAGAGTATAATATAGAGAAATTCCTTACACGAAGGGAAGTGTAATCATGTATCCAAACGTTAACGCAGCACCGACTCTTGGAGCTAATGTTCCTCCAAATATGGCCCCAATGCCTACCTATACCGCTCCTGCTTTTGATTATGGATATGCATATCCTGTCTGTCATGATAATCGAAACGATTTTATCTTAATTGTCGTATTGTTTATTTTACTCATCATTGTAGGTGCAAGTTTTTGCTATAGCAAATGCTAACATCTCTAAAAGGCCAAATCGCAAATGATTTGGCCTTTTGGCTCGTTGGTTTATCGCCTTCTGTTTCGATTCCGCAAGAACGATGGAATATCAAGCGAGTCGTCTTGCTGCTGTGTACCCCGTTCGTAATTCGCGGGCTCTTCGTAGGCAGGCGGCTGGCTGTGATTGCCGGACTGACTGTAGTTTCCGGATTGGCCGTAGCGGCCGGACTGGCTGTAGCTGCCGGATTGACCGTAGCTGCCGGACTGGCTGTAGTTATCGGATTGATCGTACCTGCCGGATTGGCTGTAGTTTTGGGCTTGTCCGTAATTCCCCAATTCTGCATGGGCAACAGGCTCTCGCTGTCTCGACTGAGCGTGGTATTGCTCACGGGAAGTGGCAATCATGTCTCTAGAACGGCGGGAAGTGTTCGACGGCGGAGCTTCCTCCTCATCATGATCGAAGCCGGTCGCAATCACGGTCACCATGATTTCTTCGTTCAGGTTTTCATTGATGACCGATCCAAAAATCATGTTAAGCTGGTCATCTGTTGCAGCTGCCACAATGTCGGCCGCTTCCTGGACTTCATACAAACTGAGATTCATGCCGCCTGTGATGTTCATCAGCACTCCTTTCGCGCCATTGATGCTTGTTTCAAGCAGCGGCGAGGAGATCGCCTTTTTGGCAGCTTCGGCAGCACGGTCTTCGCCTGAAGCCACTCCGATGCCCATAAGCGCCGTTCCTTTGTTGGACATGATCGTTTTCACGTCAGCAAAGTCCAGGTTAATCAAGCCTGGCACGGCGATCAAGTCGGAAATGCCCTGGACACCCTGCCTGAGGACATTGTCCGCCTCACGGAAAGCTTCAATCATCGGCGTTTTCTTGTCGACGATTTGCAGCAATCGCTCGTTTGGAATGATGATTAAGGTATTAACTGCTTTCTTCATCTCTTCAATTCCAGATGCCGCATTTTGTGCACGCTTGCGGCCTTCAAAAGTGAACGGACGAGTCACCACTCCAATTGTAAGCGCGCCAAGTTCTCGCGCAATATGGGCAATCGCCGGCGCAGCTCCGGTCCCGGTTCCACCGCCCATTCCGGCCGTTACGAACACCATGTCCGCACCTTGCAGGGCATCCCTGATTTGCTGGCTGCTTTCCTCGACAGCCTTTCTGCCGATTTCAGGATTAGCACCGGCCCCTAAGCCCCTGGTTAACGTACCACCGATTTGCATCGTGACCTCCGCCTTTGACATGTTGAGAGCCTGCGCATCTGTATTCACGGCAATGAACTCCACTCCCTGCACGCCGTCCTCAATCATCCGGTTCACGGCATTATTTCCGCCGCCTCCAACCCCAATTACTTTTATAGTGGCAAATTGATCGATATTGGTTTCAAATTCCAGCATATATAGTCCCCCCAATTAGCTTCTGATATTGCCCCTATTTTTCTCTATACCTATATAATTCGCCACCGGCTTGGAAATTCTGTCTTTTTCTGCGATTTGTTAAAGAACTGTAATTTTACAGTAATAAGTGTCATTCTTCGTGGGGGTCAATATGAAAACCCTATAACTGTTAGTGAGTTAAACTAATTAATTTCCCCAATTCATCTATAAATGCAGGTCTTTTTTTATACAGGCCCATTAGTTCGCTGATCAATTCTTGTTGTTTGGGTTTTCCTGAAAGCTTTTTAAATCTTGTTATCTTTTGGCATACGCCCTGATAGTCTTTTCGATTCGATGATTGTCTTGCTACAGAATGAATGTATTTCTGGTAAATCTCAATGATCTCTTCTTTAAAATGTTTGACTAGCTTTTTATCGTAAACCTCAATATAAGCGGGATTAGCTCTTACAAAATCAAGAATCTCTTCCAGATCATGTTCTTCCTCAACCAACTTAAGGAATATACGATTCATTTCCCTTCGTTTCGATGTTTTCAGTTCATGCTTTAAGTTTGTATAGAATTCAACTTGATTTTCTGCCATTTCCTTTAGGATGTGGTAATAATCAAAATTACCGTCAAACAAAAGTTCCTTAGCTAATATTTGCTGTTCTTCTTTTAATGAAAGGGATTTATATGCTGAGTACCTAAGTTTTTTCCACTTAGATAGTAATCCTGGATATGGTTGATCTTGTTTTTCTCCATCTATAGCTATTTCTATGACTTTTAGATAGTTTTCCTCTTGGAGATATTTCATCAGTAATTTCTCTCTAAAGGATGCATACTTAAGGTGGTCCTGAATAAATTGGTCTGCTTCCTCTTGGGTACCATATTGCTCAATGATTAGAAACAATAGCTCAAGCAGTCTTTCATTACTATAGCGGGTAAACATTTCGATTGTATTTTGGTCGAGCATAGATTCAATTTTAGTTTTTACTTGCTCTCTAATCGTGTCATCTTCAGCAAATGCTATACAAATGTTCAGCAAATCAATCTTGAAATCGGTCCAGTCCTCGAAAACTTCGTGATCGGTCTGATCTAATATTTTCGTAACTATTTCAAATCTTTCATTCCCGATTTTTGTCTGGCTAGTGGCAATTTCCGCTATTAATGCTAGTGCTTCCGAGACAAGAGCACCAATATCTCCGCTAGAATCATCCGCATATTGGAACGCACCCATTGCTTCCATAAGCAATAACAGAGCAATATCCAATGCTACAAGTGGATCTTCCGTATTCCTTGCCTTATCTACGACATCTTCAAGCTCGGTAACAAAAGCACCTGTATCTCGGTACTTAATAAAGCCCTCTTTACCTGTATACTTTCGTACAACGGAATCAATCAACTCTTGACATGCCTCAAGCTCTTGCTGTTTGTCACCGGTTGAGTACTTAACGATTAGACTGTTTTCTAGCGCAGGATCTTGACTTGTAAAATTTATAATAATATTGATCAATTCTTCTTTTGATTGATTATTTAAAACCTCTTGAATGGTTTTTCGTCTATCAGTCTTGATCGTTTCATGATGAAACATTTTTTGTAATTGAAAGTAGGCAGCAACTTCGTGTTTACATACAGGTCCAAAATCATATGGACAATCACACGTGGAATATAAAATATCTCCGTTAACCCCTATCTCCACTACCACTTCGTAGTCATAACTTCCTTCAATATGAAAAAAATACTCGTTTTCCCCTTGTTGATAGAATTCTACGACATGTCCTTCCATGTAATAGTTGTACCCTCTGTCAAAAATGGTTTTGTTTATATAACTCTCAAAATTATTAATGTTCATATCTGGTCCCTCTTGAGAAGTTTTCATATTCTTTGGTTGATTGATGTATGATAAAGTGACATCAGCTACTTCAGACAGCACTTTTTATACTTCTTACCACTGCCGCATGGACATGGTTCATTTCTACCTATAGCGGGCGCTGCTTCTACAGGCTGCAGGTTAACCGTGGAGTCTGAACTGCCCTCACTCTCCTCGACATAGTCTGGAAGCAATGCTAGCTTTTTCGCATAGCGTTTTTCATTAAATGGCTCTTTATTTTTCGTGATATAATACATTTCTTCTATAAGAATACTACCGATCATCTCTTTGGATTCATCCGCCTTGTAACCTAAATCCAATAAACGGTTGAATGTTTTCTTTGTACATTTAGGATCATTTGCTTTTAATTGATTATCAACTGTATCGAGAATCTGAGATTTCAATCTATTGTTAACCATTACCTTATACTCCTATCATTTGTTAATTTATATGTATCTATCATTATGACACTCCAGTATTTTTCTAACCCTTTTATTTCATGCATTCTTAAGAATGCTATACTTACCATAGTAACATGTGAAGAAGAGGGATGTATCCTTGGGAAAAAAGAAGAAACCAAAAAGTAATATGAAACCATTTTGGGGCTTACCTATGGTTGAACGTAAGGAATTAGCAAAATCATGGATCGAAAAGTATGATGGTGATAATAAGGTAAAGGCCTATTCAAAAATGTTTGGTCTCAATATAAAAAACTCTATGAAGGAACTCCGAAGCATAGGAGTTCCATTAAGCAATGAGGAAAAGGAATATGCAAGGAGAATACTTGAAGCTAAAAAGCAGAAGAGTGAAAAGAAAAGAGAAAAAAGAAGAATGGAAGATCTAGAAATAGAATTAGAAGCTTATATAGAATCTGATGAAACCTTTGCCTTCATTGCAGGGTATACCGAAGGCGGCGCTCCTTATGGGATTACACATGAGGAAATGGACGAAAATTCTTAATTAATCACCAACAAAAAAATTCAATCAAACGTTTGATTGAATTTTTGCTTTACTAGTTAAATTCTCTTTATCAATTTTCTTTCTAGTCTAATTCTGAGCCACTCTGTTTACTGTTTTAATCTTACCTTTTTGTTCTATCACATAAACTAGTTCCTCGATAATATCGTTTATCTTCATCTGACTAGTATCTTTACCTAATATAATTGTAGTTTTATTACACAATATTTTCTCCTGTTCAGTCATTCATATCCCTCATCTCTAATATGTTCCTACACTTATTATTCCCTCTTTTTTTAATTATATTCATAGTTTCGAAGTTAATATTAAAAAATAAAACGATTTTCTCATTGTTCCAATTCCCAGTCTCTTTAATACAATAAGATTTTGGTAAAGTCGGAGTAGATATCCACTTTATGGAGCTGGCGAAGCTAATATTTATAACTTCTTATCGAATGATAAATAGCAAAAAGAAAGGCGACTGAGATGATCTCAGTCGCCTTTCTTTTTGCATTAGGGTTTGTTTGCGAAACCGTCATCATTCTTTCTCGTCATTCTACAAGATATTAAAAGTGCCTGACCCCCAGCATAGATTTGGGATCAGGCATCAGGAATTTTCTCTATAAAATGATTGAAAATCAAGGTGAATTACACAAGATTACTATTCTATACGCTAATAATCTATCTTTTTGAAATATAATCTGCGGTATGGAAAGCTAAGGCCATCATTGTAAGGGTTGGATTCGCTGCACCTGAATGTGGTAATACACTATTATCAGCTATAAAAAGGCCAGAAATATTATGGACTTGCCCATATTTATTTGTAACAGATGTTTCACTATTATGTCCCATTCTACATGTTCCCATTTCATGATAATCAAGTCCAGGTGGTCGCAAACAAATTTCTTCTTCCTTTTTCCCCTTCATAACAACTAAGGAATCTTCCATTTTCTGCTGAATCATGTTAATAAGTTTAATATCTTTTTCACTATAGGAAAAATCGACATGAATTTTTGGGATACCAAAATAGTCTTTTTTCGTAGGATGTAATGTTACTCTATTCTTGAATTGAGGTTCAACTTTTCCAAAGCCTTGTAAATAAAAAGGAACTTTATCTCTTAATGGTATTCTTCTCTCATGATAAAAAAAGGTCCCTCCACGTCCATACATTTGAAGTTGATATGAATCTTCTTCTGCTTGCGGTACTAATATACCCAGATTCCCGAAGTTTTCGGGAAATTCCGAACGATCAAAATTGCCATTAACCTCTAAAAAGGAATGATTGACCAAATAATGTCCTATGGCTTTCCCCTCAATTCCTGAATTCAATAGAATTCTTGGGGTCTCAAGAGTACTAGTTGATAAAATAATATTTTTCGCTCTTACTTTATAAGTTTTCCCTCCCCATGTTAGAACCTTAACTCCTGTAGCCTTATTATTTTCAACGTACACCTGAACTGCACGAGAATAGATTGCTAAATCAAATGGACTTAAATTAAGAGACCTTGCAAAGAAATCAATAGAACTAAAGAAAACATCCGAACCAACTTTCCCAAACTTCGCCTGTGAAATATCCGTTGCGATTGGTACTGGTGTAGCTTGAGGAAAACCGTTCTCTCTAAGACGCTCTAGTAGTATATCAGTAATTTGAGAATCTTTTGTAAATTCCTGCGTAACACTCAATACCTTCTCAACGTTATTATAATAACTGAGTAACTCTTTATAAGAAATTGGCCAATCCCCGAGCTCAAACTCCATTTCATTCATCCTTGGACAAACGGCTGACCAAAATAATGTTCTTCCTCCCAAAGCAAACACAAGTCTTGCTCCAGGGAATTGTGGAAGTTCCCACCCAATAGGTGTGGAGATTTTTGGATTTAAAAAGTACCTTTGGAAGCGTTCCACTTCTAATGTTGAAATATTTTGTGCATGAGTTGGCAACAATAATCCTCCAGCTTCAATTATTCCAATCTTTTTTCCTTTTCCTTTCCACTGTTCACACATTCGATAAAGAGCTGCACTTCCCCCTGCTCCACTTCCTACTATAAGAACGTCATATTCTTCTGTTGCCATTTTTTCAATTGGGGTTGTTGGAATCCAATAATCTAAATAATTCTCAGGCATTTCTGGATAACATACTGGAGGAATCCCGCTTTTAGAGGTAGGTATTGTTGGAAGATACACCATCATATTTGTAAGTACTTGATCAGGACTTGAAATATAAGGATTAAGATTTAATAATGATTGAATGTCTATTTCATATTTTGCTGCAATTTTCCATAACGTATCTCCCTTTTGAGCTATAATTTTTTTGATAATATCCCCTCCTCAAATTATTTCCCTTTAATAATTTATTAATTTCGTAAAGTACTATTACACTTCTTAAGAAATAATTGGAGAAGGGAAATGAAATCACTTGATGACAAGACGATCGCAACAATTAGAAGCCCTGTAGAAAGCAAAAAAGTTGCTTTAGTGCTGGCACGGTAGTACCTAGTTTAGGACAAGGCACATGGTTCATGGGGGAAAATCCTCGAGCAAAAGAGCAAGAAATTTAAGCATTGCAACTTGGAATGGAATTAGGAATGACATTAATTGATACAGCTGAAATGTATGCCAGGGGTGGAGTTCCTTTAGAGGAAACGATTGATGGTATGGAGCAATTGAAAAAAGAAGGTGAGATCTTACGTTGGGGTGTTTCAAACCTTGATATGTTGGTTACTAGCTGGTCTTCGAACACGTCTTTTAAGAACTCTTGTTTTGTAGATTCGTAGACAATCATATTGGGTCACCTTTTGGAGTTTTTATTTTATTATAATGGAAAAATTTGTTTTGTGGTTAACTCCGCAATAAAAAGGAGTTCGATACTGAGGAACTCCTTTTTTAGCTGATTTACATTAATTGATTATTTATTGTTCATTAACATTTTAGCTTCTTTTAAATCAATTTTTTCTTTGTGTCCATGTTTCTGAAGTAGATGTAGTTACCAGTTAATAATTTTTCTCAAGCGGTTCCCCTTTCCAGTAATTTAACTGGGAGAATCGTTTCCATTGGTGGCTCCTTGCCTGCAATCTGTTGGACTAGGTGCTGTACGGCCAATTTGCCCATATCCCTAATCGGCTGTTCAATAGTCGTTATTTGCCAATTATTGAAATAACCCTGTTGAATTCCATCATAACCAACGACTCGTACTTGTTCTGGTATACTCTTTCCCAAACGATGGCACTCTTTAATTACTTCCATTGCTATAATATCACTGCTTGCAAATATACCATCAACATCGGGGTGCTCTTTAAATAGAGCTCGAATTAGGTTCTTGTAGTCTGCTAAGTTAAATCCGTTTATTTGTGTTTCCTTGACAACAAATTCAACTCCGCTTGCTCTCACTTGCTCTATAAATGCATGATGTCTTTTTGTAGCCAATAGATTCAATTGTAGATTTCCACTGATGTAAGCGATTTTTCTACATTTTTTATCGATGAGTAACTTAGTAGCAAGCTTTCCACCCTCATAATTATCAGACGAAATATAAGGTATGGAATCTGTAATTTGGCGGTCTATCGTTACTATTGGCAGATTAATTGACTTGTAGTCTTCCACTCTCATCGTATGACTACCCATAATGATTCCATCCACTTGGCTTGCTTTTAAAAGATCAAAATACTCTTTTTCTTTCTTTTTATTCAGCAAGGAATTGCAAAGAAGCAATTTTAAACCATGAGTGTAAGCATAATATTCAATATGCTTGGTAAGTTCCGCAAAGAAAGGATGAGATACATCTGGTATAATCAGTCCAATAATATTTGATTTCTTGCGTGATAGAGATCGTGCGATTTCATTAGGTTGATAGTTCATCTCCTCCATAGCAACCTGTACCCTCTTTTTTAAATCATCACTTAAATATCCGCGGTTGTTTAAGACCCGTGAAATAGTCGTAACCGATACGCCTACCTTTTCCGCGATATCTTTAATTGTTACTACCATTCTTATTTCAGTGCCCCTTCTGTAATTCCTTTGATAATGTATTTTTGAAGCAACAAGTATAGCACCAACACTGGGATAATCGTCATAATTAATCCTGCCATCAGTGGAGCAAAATCCACAGAATAGGAAGAGAAGAAACTAAATACGGATAAAGGTAAAGTCCTTAATTCTGGAGATTGTAAAATTAAACTAGGCAACAAGTAATCATTCCAGATTGCTAGCACATCCAATATACAAAGGGTCACGATAATCGGCTTCAAGAGTGGAAAAACAACTAAGAAGAAGGTTTTTATTCTTGAACACCCCTCTATAAAGGCTGCTTCCTCCAATTCATATGGAATACCTTTTATAAATCCATGGAATAAAAAAATGCCAAAGGGTACCATAAAGCCTATATGCATAAATATTAAAGTCGGTCTCATATTGAGAAGTCCCAACTCTCCGTAGATCTTCACAAGTGGAATCATTAGGACCTGAAAAGGGAGTGTCATAGATGACAAAATAATTAAGAATAGTATTTTATTAATTTTCCATTTAAATCGTGCAAATAAGTATCCTGTCATAGAAGAAAAAATAATAATAAAAAGGGTGCTTACCACAGTAATAATTAACGAATTGAAAAAACCGCGTGAAAAATCCATAGTATTAAAGGCATTAATAAAATTATCCAAATTAATGCTTTCTGGAAGTGAAAATGGATTCTCCACAAACTGCTGTGTTGTTTTAAAAGAATTCATGACAATCAAGATAAAAGGGAGTAAAAATATGATTAGAGTACTAAACAATGCTCCTGTCTTTGAGATAGAAAGACCACGTTTTAAACCTCTACCTTTTTCCTTAACATCATTTACAGATGACTCATTATTCAATTGAGGAGTAATCCTATTTAAACTCATGCTTCTACCTCCTTCTTCTTAAGGAAATACGTTTGTGTCAAAGCGATCAGTGCCACTACAAGAAACAGCACGATGGCTTCTGCTTGTCCTGTCCCATAGTCATTAGATAGGAATGCCTTCTGAACGATATGGTAAGAGACCATCTCAGTCGAATTAAATGGTCCTCCTTTGGTTAACGATAGGTTAACATCATATGCTAAGAAAGAACGGGTAATTGAGATAAAAATACAAATTACAATCGATGGGATTGCAAGTGGTAATATGATTCTTGAAAGTTTTTGAATGCCATTCGCACCGTCTATTTCGGCTGCCTCCAAAATGTCCTTTGGAACACCTGATAGACCAGCTATATAAATAATAATGAGATAACCGACTAATTGCCAAACGGATGCAATCACTAGTGCCCAGAAAGCTTTGTCAGGGTCACCTAACCATGATTTTTCAAATATTTCCCAACCGAACTTAACGCCTAAATATGGAAATACTTGCGAGAATAGTGTCTGCCATAAATACCCCAACACAATACCGCCAATTAAGTTCGGCGTAAAGAATCCTGCGCGGATAAATTGTGAGCCCCTTAATTTTTTTGTTAGAGCCAACGCGATAAAAAATGCAATTACATTAGAGAATAGTAAGCAATAAAATGCATATTTAATTGTAAACCACAATGAGGTTCTAAATGCTTCATCTTCAAACACCTTTACATAATTACTGAATGCAACAAATGTATTTTCTCCTGTTGCAACACTCCAGTTGGTAAAGGTCAAATATAGACCGTATATAAATGGAATGAAAACAACCGCCACAAAGGCGAATAAAGATGGTCCACCAAACAATAAAAAGGTTCCCGTATTCTTCAATAAATTATTATTTTTCATCAAGTACTCCCTCCTAACACTAATGGGAAAAAGCGGTAACTTTTTCCCATCTCTTTAGGACAGTCAACCCATCTATTTATTGGTTGATTGCCAATAATTTTCTACTTCTTCCGCAAGTTGCTTTCGATCGATATTGTCTACTAAGTATTTTTGCATAGAAGCACCTGTCTTAGCCCAATAGTCCTGAGGTAAGTAGTTGATAACACCAATATTAATCACTTCACCTTGACTAACATATTCAGATACAGCATCAGATAAGACATTGGTACTTGTTGCTTTTACATCCTTGTAGGGCATTGATAATCCCATTTTTGTTACAATGGCGTCTTGACCTTCTTCGCTTGTAACCATCCATTCAATTAAGTCTTTGGCTGCTTCTTGCTGTTCTTTTGTTGAACCGGAATTATCAATTGCAAACAACTTTGGTTCGCTGAAAGCTACCTGAGAGTTGCCAAAGTCATCCGGATTATTACTGATTGGAACTGGTATAATACCAAACTCTTGATCTCGTCCTTCAAGAGTTCCGATTACTGCCCAACTCCAGTCACCCATAAAGTAGAACGCTGCATTACCTTGTGCAAAATCGGCACTATCTTTATTGTAATCTGCTACAAGTGGGTCATTTTTTCTAGCATTATACTTCTTTAACAAGTCAAATGTATCCATTAAACCAACGAATTGTGGATTATCTGATAATTTAACCTTGCCACTTTGCATATCCTCTACAAACTTTCGGTTTTCTTCCACATTATTTGACTGCAATGAATAGGATAGTGCTAGATAATGAGCTCCCAATGACCAATCTGCACCGTGTACCATTACAGGAGCCTTACCTGCTGATTCAATTTTCTTAAAGAGGGCTTCCAAATCATCCCTGGTTTTGATGGAAGATGGATCAAACGTGCCCCCAATAGCCTCTTCTACTACTCTCTTGTTATACAATAAACCATATCCTTGAGCAGTCCATGGAATACCAAGGAACTTTCCATCCAAGACTCCTCCCTCAACGGCGCCTGGATTTGTAAGATTTTCGTAGTTAGCTTTCTCAGACTCTAAATCTAAAAATTTATCTTGATATTGCACAATAGTCCCTGGATCCAGGTTTGCGATGGTAGCTGGTGTACCTGATGCTATTAAGGATTGAAACTTTTCAATCTGTTGTCCACCAATAGGTGTGGGAATTAATTCAACCGTCACATCTGGATGTAGTTCATGATATTTCTTAAAAAGTTCCTCAAATACCGTATTTACTTCAGCCGAAGTATTAAAGAAGGTGATTTTAACACCTTTATCACCATTCTTTGCTCCCGAGGATTCTTCCTTATCAGAACACGCAGCCAATGAGGCAAGTAACAAAGCAGAAATGACTCCTAATTTCAAAAACCTTTTAATTTTCAAAATTGATTCCCCCTTTTTATGAAAACGCTTGCTATGTGTATATGATAACCGGTTATCATATTATATGTCAACCGGTTATCATATTTTTTGAAAATAAATTTTTACTATTTTATATGGATTATTTTGATAGAGTTCTAAACAACAAATTGAGCTTCTCTACCATCCGTATCCAAATAATAAATAACCGACTGATTCGTTTTTAGATCAATCCACAATGTACAACTTTTTTCATCCTTTTTCCAAGAAAGGCGAATTTCATCTTTGGCTGAATCTAAAATCGTAAACGTTCCATTAAAAGCATCATACTCATTTCTAAATCTAATAAGTTCCAACAACCGCTGAACCACTTCTTTTCTTAGTGACTGTTCAATTTCTTCGAGAGTGTAGTTGTGCCGATTAATTTCACGGCCTTCACCTGTAATTGCCACTCTTTCTAAGTCGTTTTCTCCTGCCAACAACCCAACATAATAAACTTGTGGAACCCCTGGTACAAAGAACTGGATTGCACGTGCTGCTAGGTAAGCATCATCATCACAATTTAAAACCGAGTAATAAGAACACCTAATTTGGTGAACATCAAAGCCATCCGGCGCCTTATGCTCATCTGATAAGATGAGACTAAGATTTGAACCTCTCGCAAGACATACATCTACCAATTCCCTTGCGTCATTCGTGTTAATCATATCATCCAAATCGGGTTTTACTGGAACACCGTCATGGCAATCAAGCATCGTGAATTGCTTATGTGGCCGGTTTTCAAGGTACTTTAGAAGTTCTTCACTATTCTTATTAATTAACGTATCTAATACCCGATACGGGAGGATAAAATCATAAATCCAACACCCGTGCTCAGACAACTTATATTGAATGGAGTAGTGTGAATGAACCTCAGGAAGCAGCTCAATATTCAATGATTGGGCCAGTTCCATAATCCAGTCAAGGAAATCATAAATTTCCGGTTCAACGAAGAAACAACTGGTTCCTAGTTTTTTAATTACATAGCCCACCGCATCCAGTCTTACAATCTTCACATTATTCTCTTTAAAGTTAGTAAAAAAGTCTTTGAGAAGCTGTTTTACTTTAGGCGAATGAATATCAAAGTCAATTTGCTCAGAAGGGTCGGTTTTACCAAACGTGGTCCAAACCTTTTCTTCTTCACCTGTTTCCTCTATTGTAAAAGTGGAATAAGGCAATGACCGACGCAAAAACATTTTATCAATATCTTCTTTTATTGGTTTTCCATCTTCCCAAATTTTATCAAGAGTGATAAAAAGATCCGCATATTTCGATTTCCGACCATTCTTAAGAAAATCCTGGAAGTATTCAGACTGTCTTGAAATGTGGTTGACCATTAGATCGACCAATACATCAAAATTCTCGCCAATCTCCCTAATATCATCCCAAGTCCCAAAGCTTGGCTCGATTTCCAAATAAGTCAGCGGAGCAAACCCACGGTCCCCAGATGAGGGAAATGGCGGCAGAATATGGACTCCACCTTTAAAAATATCCGAAAAATGTTCTAAGAGAACATCGTTCAAGGTTTTTAAATCTCCTCCTAGTGAATCTGGGTAAGTTATAAGTTGCACTTGATTTTTAACTGTCAATTCTTCATACACCTCCTACAATTTATATAATTCTTTAATCTCTTCAAGTTTTGGAAAATTCACCACTGCACCCATATGTTTTAATTTATAGGCACTAACTGCAAAACCTAAATTTAATGCTTCCCTAATCTCATATCCGCCCACCAAAGCTGTGTAAAATCCTGACCAAAATGCATCACCCGCACCCGTGGTATCCACGACCTCGGTGGCAAGCGAATCTAATTTAATCGTCTCTTTTCCATTCGAAATGATAGCACCCTCTTTTCCCAATGTCATGACAACCAATTTTGCTCCAAGATCTAGAAACTTATCAATTTGATTATGATAAGTATCTTTTCCAAATAATCTTTCTGCATCATCTTCAGACGGTTTGACAATGTCAACCATAGATATTATCGATTTCACATACTCAACCCCATCTTGACCCTTTTGCCAAATCATTGGATGATAATTAGGATCAAAACCAACTAGAATCTGATTCTCTCTTGCTACTTCTATTACTTTTTCAATCGTTTGACGAACCGGTTCCATTGAAATGGGCCAGCATGAAAAGTGAACAATCTTTGAGTTAAGTACGGCTTCCTCAATCCTAGGGGAATACTCCAAGTGATAGTCTGCCCCTCTGTAAAAAATAGGAATGGGTGATGCTTTACTCTTTGTCACCACTACCATACTGGTAGAATAACCTACTTGCTGTATATATCTCGTATCGATATCAGCTTGAGATAACTTTTTTAATAAAAACGATCCAAATCCATCATTTCCGACTGCTGAAGCAACAAGAGACTGAATTCCTAGTTTCCTAACATTGATAGCAATATTAGAGGGGGCCCCCCCGAAAAACTTATGATAGGTATCACCCTCAAAATCATCATCATAGTCAGCTGAGATCATATCAATTAGAATTTCTCCGACTGCTAAAACATCATTTCGTTTGTTCTGAAATTCAATTTTCCCATCTAACTTTAGCATCATAATGCCTCCAAATTCATTTTTCGGCTTCCATTAGCATCTGTTATTCTACTAATATATGGATAATTAAAACCCGCTTATCCAACGCCCTGCCATGTCAATCCAATTAGTTACATCAGGTTGAACAGTTCCAGGGTAATTTCCTGCCTTTGTCTCCTCTGTTCCTAGAGACAAACCATGAATCCCCTTAGGGTAGATATGCATTTCCAAAGATACTTTATTCATTAGTAGACTATTAGCAAACAAAAAACTATTTTCAATTGGAACTGCATCATCCATATACGTGTGCCATAGGAAGGTCGGCGGCGTATCGGGAGTCACATGTTTTTCCAAAGACACCTCACTAAGAAGCTCCTTGTGATTTTCTCCTAGTAATGCGAAGAAAGAACCATGGTGTGCATATGTACCAGATGTAATCACCGGATAGCTTAATAAAAGTCCGTTGGGCTTAATCTCTTCGTTTGTAATACCTAACTTTTCTGATAAGGAACTCCTTTTCCAAAAAACACCCAAACTAGCAGCCAAGTGTCCACCTGCTGAAAAACCTGCAACAATAATCTTATTTCTATCGATATGCCATTGTTCTGCATTCTTCCTCATAAGAGAGACTGTCATAGAGAGCTCTAATAGGGCTGTTGGAAAAGTTGCTGGCCGAACACTATAACGCAAAACACAAGCATGAAATCCCATCGCATTCAGTCTAATGGCAACGGGTTCAGCTTCTCGGTCTGATGTAAATTCATATCCTCCCCCAGGACAAATAATGACCATCGGCCGTGTTCGACTACTATCTATTTCAGGAGAATTTTCTAAAATATAGGTATATAATTTAGCTTCAGAATCCTCTGTACGAATATTAATGGTCTCATGTATCATGTTTTGACACCTACTTCTTACTTGTTTAAAGCCCTAGCAAGGGCAGAAATATATGCATTTTTGGTACGTTGGCTGATTTCTGCCTCTGGCACAATATGTTCAAAAGCATGAAAACAACCGGGATATTGATGAAATTCTACTTCTATGCCAGCTTGTGCAAGACGTACTACATAGTCTATTGTTTCATCTCTGAAAGGATCAAGTTGACCTACACATGTATAGGTTGGAGGAAGTCCAGCCAGATTCTTCGCCCGTGTTGGTGCTGCGTATGGTGAAATTTCTTCATTAGCATGGCTGCCAAGATACATCTGCCACGCCGCCAAGTTATTTGCCCTGTACCATACCGCGTGCTTGTCGGTAATTTCGTAACTAGATGGTGTGATATTTCGGTCATCAATCATTGGATATAACGGCATTTGAAAACAGATCGCCGGCCCTCCTCGATCACGTGCCAATAATGCCAGTGCAGCGGTTAATCCTCCTCCAGCACTTCCTCCTCCAATTGCGACCCTGGTTAAGTCTATATTCAATTCTTCAGCCGAATTCGTCATCCAAACCAATGCAGAATAGCAATCTTCTAATGCTGCAGGATATGGATGCTCAGGTGCAAGGCGATAATCGGGGGAAATGACGACGCAATTAGCCTCCAGGACAAACCTTTCACAAAGGTTATCTTCGTTATTAGGGTGCCCTAATACATACCCTCCCCCATGGCTCCAAAGAACAGCAGACAATTTATTCTCATCCCTATGTAGCGGTTCGTAAATCTTAATCAACATTTCTTGTCCTTCACCACCAGAAATAAATCGTTCAGTGATTCGAACCAATTCTGAATTGCCCGTTGGTGGTGTAGGGATTTGTCTAAATTCTGCCAAATCATCAGGTAGTTGAAGAACCGGATTCAGCATTAAAGTGTCTCTTAATTTGGGATTCACCCTGTTTATAAAGTCCATATAATACCTCCATAACAAAACGAAATTTACTAAACTTACCCACTATAATTCTTGTAAAAGGTGGTTGCTAATTGTTAGTTTTACCAAGAAAAAGCTAAACGTATATTTCGTCTAAGTATTTTTATCAGTTTCATACCTTTATGTTAACCGGTTGATATATTGGTGTCAACCGGTTAACATACAAACGATAAATTTAGTTGCAAATATCATTAAGCAGCATGATGATTCCTCCTTGAAATAAGACGATTATTGAACAGCCCAAGCTAGAGCCTTTTCTATATATTCATTCCAAAAATCAAAAGTATGTTCCCCAGGTGTTTCCATATAAATGACCTCTACCTGCTCAGCAACTAAGAACTCATGGAATTTCCGGTTGACATCCAGTAAGAAATCTTCTGAACCACAAGCCAAATATATTTGAGGCACCTCCGCTGTTCCTTTTTTCAAATTCAGGATCAGTGCTTCCGGGTCTTTATCACTACCTAAGAGCTGGTCTAAGTCACCAAATACCCTTCTGAAATACTTATAACCGGCAACTCCATCATGATAATCAGGCCCTGCCCCTGCAATCTGATAGGTAACGATGGCCGAAGATAAAGCGATAATCTTGCCAAAATGATCAGTGTACTTTAAGCCGTTCCGAATGGCTCCATACCCCCCCATAGATAAGCCACCAATATAGGTATCTTCTTTTCTATGAGATAAAGGAAACATTTGGCGTGTGAACATTACTAGCTCATTCCCTACATACTCACCAAATAATTCACCTTTATCATCATCATCTAAATAAAAGTTATTTTCTCCAGATGGCATAAATACGGCAATATTATATCGATCGGAAAGCTCCCTAATTTTTGTAAAACTCAGCCAATCCATATGATTACCCGAATATCCATTTAATAGATATAGAGACTTTAATGGTCCCTTCTTTTCCTTTATGATCCCCGGAATATCAGGTGCATCTAACGGCAAAAATGCATTAAACATTACTTGCCTTTTAAGAGCTTGAGAAAAAAAATTCACTTGTAGCAACGCCATTTTTAGGACTCCTTTTACTTATATTAATTGGTAAAAGCGAAGCTGAACTCCCTCGGGATGTGGCCTTAAAGTACCGATAAACATGTTTTTACTCAGCCACTGATATTTCTCACCAGCCACTTCGAAACTCGGTGTCGTATACATATAGACATCTCTTTCAAAATCAAATTCACTCTTTTGTTCGTTCAGTTCTTCAGCTGATCTAATATAACTTTTTCCTTGGTTGATAATGGAGATTAAGGTACCGTCATCTGCCTGAATCGTGTACCGAGCCCATACTGAACCCGTTCCATCAGGGCGAGTAAGGTTCCAATCAGCACCCCCCGGTAGGACAACACCTTTCACCTTTGGCCCCTCAAAAGTTCCACCTGTTATTGGTACCACACGGCGTATCCCACCATGAGTCTCTCCAATTTCTAAATCGGGCCCGCAATGAACAACCAATTCCATTGCTAGTTCTACATTCATTTGCAATTTTAAAACTCCCTTTCTATCTATCATGGTTTTAAATCGATTCTATAACTCATGCCTTATTAAGGAGAAGGTTTACTGTAATAAAGCCTTAGCTACAATCGGTTTTTCTTCAACTAATCCGTTTGATTGATTTAAAGTAGTAATACTTGCTTTGCTTCCAAAATATTCAATTTTTATGTTTTTAACGAAACATGTTTCCAGCCATCTCACCTCGATGTTAAAACAGCTTTTGTTTTCCCACCAGCCTGCCATGTATACTTTACTGATTGGGTTCGATGTCTTTAACTTATTGATACAACCATTACCATCTATCCCAACATCAACCTGATACGTGGAATTTCCAATTGTTAACTCCATCACACAGGTATTTGAATGGATGTCGAGTGAAAAAGCACGTATTTTCTCGATTTTATTTCCTGTCATCCAGCCATAATCGGCAAATAGCGGAATGTCACCCTCAACTACTTCAAACCTTTCGCCTCTTATATGCTCTACAAGTGGAGAATAGGGTGAATAAGTCGGACTTGGTAATGCCAATGTTTTTAACCGTCGCAAAAGGTTCTGATATACGATAGGGTCTTTCGGCAGAGGTTCGCTTGTTACTTCCGGCAAAAGTACATCATATACCACATCCAAAACTTCTTGAACGACATCCGGATATTTTGCACATTCGGTAATGGAAACAATCATATTTAAATCAGGAAAGACAAGCGAGTATTGACCTAAAGCTCCATCAGCTCTGTAGACACCCTCGGGACGGCACATCCATACTTGAAAACCATAACCCAATTGACAATCTGGAATTCCTTCTAAATTACTAGAGGAGTCAATCTGTATACTACTGGCCAATTCTACGAGTTCCTCTGACAACACACGCTTTCCATTCCAGATTCCTTTCTGAAGGTAGAGCATCATCAATCTTGCATTGTCCTCCGTTGTCGCAAAACCTCCTCCCCCTCCAGCTTCGAGTCCGTCAGGTAAACAAAGCCATTTAACATTCTCACTGTCAATCCCAATTTTATCGAACAGCCTTGTTTTTAAGAATTCATGAAGCCCTTCCCCAGATACCTTTTTAACAATAGCACCTAGCATGTGGGAGCCTACACTGTTATACATGAAGGTTGTTCCTGGTTTATGAACAACTTCTGTATGCAAAAAATCACGGATCCAGTTCTCACTTGGAGGGGGCATCGTTTCCATGCCGCAACCCATGCACAAAACATCTCGAACGGTGAGTAGACTAAGATTGTCGCTCACTTCTGAAGGGGAATCCTCTGGAAAAAGATCAACCAAACGGTCTTGTAGCTGAACAAGACCCTCGTCAACCGCAAGACATACCGCAGTTGCGGCATAGGTTTTCGTAAGCGAGTGTAAACTATGGACCATCCCTGGTGAAAAAGGAGCCCACCATCCCTCTGCCGCCACTTTTCCATCTTTAATAATCATCAGCCCATGCATTTCTGTTCCTGTTTGTTCCAAAGCGTCTATTAATTTATTTATCGTGTGACTCGGAATTCCGACTGATTCCGGTGTTACCCTCTCTAATTCGATCCTGTTCAAATCCGTTCAGCTCCTTTATCACAAATAAACAAACGGTTCCTTGGCATCAACAAAGAAAGTTGGAATCTCATTCACCAAAGGCTTCAGCCATTCCGCCATGAATTTCATACCCCATTCTTCACTGCGTTCATGGCCAATGACGATCATCCCTTTATTAAGTCCCAGCATCGCTGCGTCATTGACGTAGGCACAGAGTGTCCATTCAGTAATTTCTCCACAGACCATTACGTCTAAGTTTTTATCTCTCATTAACTCCATTGGCATTTGTTCTCTACCTAAACCTAAACTGCCACCGCCAACCAAGATTCCTACCCTTGAACACTTCATATCAAGGTTTCCAACAACTTGTATCACATCTATGGCTAATTTTTCTTTAAAAAAGTTGGCCAATTCTGCTAAAGACATTTCCTCGATTTCGTAGGTGTGGGGCCGTTTCTTGTCCAATACATTGTTTTCCCATCCAATCTCCTTCAGTAGCCCATCATAAATTCTATCTGTCTTCGCTAAGTGCATATGATCATGGTACCGCCAGATGGCAATATTGTGATCGTCGAGTAATTTCTTCTTAGCAAAATACAAAGGATCTTCCTTTAGCCAATCTACCTCATCTCCACCGGTATAATAAGTGGGTTCATGGGTTACGATCATATTGGCTCCAAGGGCAATTGTTTGTTTAATCACATCCACTGTCGCCATAAACGTGGTAACAATTCCCGTCACTGGAGTATCATAATTTCCAGACATGAGTTGATCACATGTTTTTTCGAGCCTGAAATCACCGCACGAATCCGAAAGAATGGTATCAATCACTTCTTTTACATTCATCACTAATCCCTCTTTTAATCTATAAATTTTTTCCATTACTCTTTTACAGCACCAATTACAACACCTTTGATTAAATATTTCTGCAAGAATGGCAACGCAAGCAAAATAGGTAGAATTCCAATTACCCCCATAGCCATACGAACAGCAGTGCTTGGAAGCGTAACACTATTCGTGCCCAACGCCGTACTAGCTGAATCTGAATTTAGAAATTGAATATTATTCATTAAATTAATTAATAGATTCTGAATTCCATAAAGCTTCGTATCGGATATAAAATATAAGGCATTGATCCAGTCATTCCAATAAATCAAAGCCGTAAATAAACCAACCGTTGCTAATACCGGAACGGAAAGAGGCAGCATGATTTTAAAGAAAATCTTCATTTCGCTGGCACCATCAATCTGAGCCGACTCTATTAAAGAAACAGGTACATTATTTCTAAAGAAATTTACGACAAGAAATACGTTGAAGGCACTCAATAAATAATTCGGAAAAATCAATGCAGCAATGGTATTTTGAATGGCGAATACCTTTGTCCACATAATATAGGTTGGAACCACACCACCACTAAACAACATCGTAAAAAATACGATGAAAGCTAGAACGTTTCGATACTTAAAATCCTTTCTAGCTATTGGATAAGCAATCATTGCGGTAATAATTAAGCTGATAGTGGTCCCCACTACAGTGACAAAAATTGAAACGCCATAAGCCCTTAAAAAAGTTGATAGATTTTGATAGATATAGAAATAAGCATCTAAACTAAACTTTTCTGGAAAAAAACTATATCCATCTTTCACTAATGTCGATTCATCCGTAAAGGAAGAAACTAACATTAATACAAATGGTAAAAAAGTAAGTAACGTAATCAACAGCATCATGAACAAGGAGAATCGTTTGAAACCGCGTTCGTCCTTGCTTTCTAAACTCTTCACAATTTTCTACCTCCTAGAACAGCCTGTTTTCAGAGCTAACTCTTCTCACAATGGCATTGGCGATGATAACTAAGATGAATCCAACGATGGATTGGTACAGACCGGCTGCAGATGACATCCCAAGATCATTTAACTGCATTAACGCACGATATACATACGTATCAATTGTTTGTGTTACCGGATATAATGCACCTGAATTCATAGGAACTTGATAGAATAGTCCAAAGTCAGAGCTTAATATCCTTCCAATCGACATCAATGTAAGAATAATGATGGTTGGTTTAAGTAAGGGAATCGTGATCGTAAAAATCTGTTTTATTTTACTTGCACCATCAATCTTTGCTGCTTCATAAATACTCTTGTCAATTCCGACGATAGAGGCTAAATAAACAATAGAACTATAGCCTGCTGCTTTCCAAATTTGTACAAAAACTAATATATATGGCCAATACTTGGGTTCTGAGTACCAGGTAATCTCATCACTACCCAACGGCTTTAATATCGATTTATTAATGAAACCACTATCCGAATTTAAAAAAGCAAAAACTAAATAGGAAAGGATAACCATGGAAATGAGATGCGGAAGGATCAAGGATGTTTGGAAAAACTTAGAATAAGCAAATTGAATCAATTCAGACATGATTATCGCGATAAAAATCGCACAAACGTTAATCAACACGATAAAAGCAAGATTGTAAAGAATCGTATTCCTCGTCATAATAAAAGCATCGGACGTACTAAATAGAAATTTAAAATTTTGTAACCCTACCCAATCACTTCCGAAAATTCCCTTTGCATAATCAATTTCTTTAAAAGCAATAAAAGTTCCTAACATGGGGATGTAATTATTTATTAATAAATATAGTAATCCCGGGACCGCTAGCATCAATAAGGGAAGTGAGCTTTTTAATTTACTGCGTTTCTCCCTATTTTCTACTGTCAGCTTTGTAGTATTTAGATTTTCTGTCATCAGCTTTGCCATGATGAGATATTCACCTCTTTTTGGAAAATGAAGCAAGTAATACTTGCTTCATTTTGTTTAATCTCTAATTTATTTTTGATCTTCAATCCATTTGTCTAACTGTTTCTGTTTTTCATTAATAACGTTTTTGGCTCCTGCATCGTTTAATGCTTTAATAAATTTAGGAAGAGTGGTTTCTGGATCTAAACTACCAGTAACAAGACCTGGAAGATATTGATTCACCACATTATTAATGGTACTTAGTTCTGTTTTTACTGGTGTCTGATCAAAGATGAAACCAAAATATGGTGACCTTTCAGTCTCTCTGTTTTCAGTAATTTTTACATTAACATCCTCATAAGACATCCCTTCAAGCTGATATTGCAGAGATTCAGAACCTAATATTCCAGAACTTAGTTGAGCAGTATAGGGAACGTTTGCTGCTGATTTTCCATCTGGGTATTTCACATGATGCTCGTCAACTACCTCATAATCTCTGCCTTCAATTCCAAAAAGGATGGTATTTAACAATTCTTTATCCGTGTAAGTCATATTTAATAGTTTCATAGCTGCATCTGGAACCTTCGTTGTACTAGACATCATCCAAGTAACCGCATTTGTTGCACTAGTATCAAAATAAAAAGGAGAAATTCGTTTCATTTCAATATTTTTACCTGTTTGCGCACTAATTGCTTTACCTGCCTCCAAGCCACCATACGCTGCTATAAAAGAGAATCCTCGGTCTGATGACATCATTTGAGCCATGCCAATAGTAGTTGTTGCGGCATCCTTTTGAAGATATCCCTTCTCATACCAACCCCGCACCATTTCAATACCATCTTTAAATTCATCTGTCTCGTAGAAATTAACCACGTTACCACTGTCGCCAATCACCACTCCTACCCCAGTATCATCGGTTAAACTATCCACCTTCGCACTACTCTTAATTAGTCTTACTAATCCTGGGTCACTCGGATTAACATTGACTGGTCCAAAAGGAACTACATCCGGATATTTCTCTTTCACTGCTTCAAAAATGGCTGGCAAATCATCAACTGACTGAATATCATCCGGAGAAAAACCTACTTCTGCTAACATATCGGCATTATAAACAAAGGTTGGTGGAAGAGACATTCCCTTGTTAGCTGGTATTCCGTATATTTCTCCATTCGATGTTGTCGATTTTAACAAATTAGGTCCGAAATCGTTTTCCAATATCGCTACCGTATCTGCCCCATATTTTTCAAGCAAGCCATCTAAAGGATAAAGTTGATTTTTAGATAAATAGGTAGTGAAATTACCTAGAGATACAAACAAGTCCATTTGTTCTCCACTCTGCAGTGCCAAATTAACTTTTTGATTATAGTCTGCTGGGCCATATAACTGAAGATCTACCTCAACATTAATCTTTTCTTCTGTTATCTTATTAATCGCTTCTTCCACTTCACTATAGTCTTGAGGGATATTATTAAAAGTCGGTAAAGCTAATACAACCTTTTCTACTTCTCCGTTTTTCCCATCACTTTTAGGGCTACTTGTTGGATCACTCTTACACGCGGTCAGAATGGACCCCACCAACGACAGCGACAAGACCAAAGATACAATCCGTTTCTTATTTTTCATCCAATCTCCTCCTAACTAACTATGAATACGCTTTCATTATATCTAGTTTCTATTTTTGTTTCTTTAAGAAAACCGCTCTGATTTTTTAAAATTCAGTCATTTATTCGATTACTAGACATTCACATCTAATCCTAAAAGAAAAAAGGCCTGATATGCAGGCCATGTGATATACAAAAGAATATCGTCTTTTATCCAACACTATTTACAAAAGAATTCCCTGATCTTGTTGAATTTTTTTCAACTTCACATTGGCAACCCAATAGGTAATTAAAGCAGAAATACTAAAGAAATAAAAGACAAAAAGGAATGAAAAGCATAAAGAAACGAGTAACCATCCCAATATAAATAGGGCATTTAGGATAGTCAGATAAATTTTATAGAATCCGAATTTAAAAGAATTACTAAGTAACTGTTTGAACGAGTAATGGCTGTTGACCATCAGAGGAAATACATATATAACAGATACGAGAAAGAAAAAACTAACAAAGATTACACCTGATAGAATAAGAAGATTAAAGCTTGTGTTAAGCAAGGTTAAAATATAATAATCACCAATCAAAACAAGGATAACAATGGTTATATATATCCCTGCCGTAAAACTCTGTTTTAGGTTCTCCCTAAAGATTCTTTTAAAGGTAAAAAACAGAGCTGGATCTTTTTTATTTACCCATTCTCTTACTACACCAAATAAAGCAGCTGCCGCTGGATAAATGGTGATAATAGGAATACAGCAAACAAGAAATAATAAGTTCAGCATAGCGAGTTGGTAAATCCATATACAAAAACGATATACCTTTCCATCAAGTCGAAACAATTCAATTCCCTCCTGTAATGTTGACTCATCCCCTCATTTTTTTCCTATATGAATGTGGCGTTTCACCAGCTGTTTTTTTAAACACAGTTGAAAAATAAGATATACTCTCAAAACCTGTTTCTCGAGCTATTTCTGTAATATTCACGTCATTTTGGACAAGCAATTCCTTCGCAACCTGAATTCTATAGTTATTTATAAATTCAGTAATCGTAACGCCCGTCTCTAACTTAAAAATTTTCGCAAAGTAGTCTGGAGTTAAATAAACACTTGCTGCAACCATCTCGCGACTAATTTCTTCCTGATAATTTTCAAAAATATATTGTTTTGCCTTTTCAACCACACTTTCCGACTTCTTGACTTCTCTCACGTAATCAATTGCTGTATTCGTGATGTAAGTTGCCCACTTCATCATGTCAAAAATACTTTTTTCTGATTTTCGAAATAGAGTTTGAGAAATTTTAGTTGAAAATAGTTTGTGAGGTTGAACTTTATTTTTATGTAAATACGAATAAACAATTTGCAGGAAATCTTGGCAAATGGAATGCAGGATAATGGAATCCAACCTATTTTCTGCTGCCAACTTTTCTAATTCGTTTTTTAACGTATTTACTAAAGGAACCTTCTTCCCTTCTAAAAAAAATTCATTGAATAACTGTTCATTTAACGCATATTTTCCGTTCGTATAGTAATTAAAATTTTCATTTTGAAAAATAACCTTTCCTTTGGAAGCAATATTTTTTTGGTCTAACTCATCCAACCAGACTTTTGTTTCTGCCATTCCTTGAATCGATAAAGGTTCGCTAATATAACAAGTTGCTGTAAGGTTAAATTGATGAGCACATCTCTTTATAAGAATCCCGCATTTAAATTTTAAGTTATTTCTTTCCGGGTCTCCTATTAAAATTGCAGCAATACAAAATGTGTCATCCCGAACATAATGGATTAATTTATATTCATTTGTATCGTCCGAAAAAATATCGGCCGTCTCACTGCAAATGGAATCTTTTATAAGCCTTTCTTCCAACACATCATCCATTTGACTCCTACTAAAACAAACTAATAGGAGATAGTATTTGTTTTGTAATGCTAAAGATAGGTTCCTCTTTACCATTTCTTCTTGGATGCTTTCCATACGCGAAGGAATGTTTTCAAATAAGATATCATTCCAAAAACTTTTTTCTACTAACCCTTTATTTTTCAGCCAATACGATCCATATTGACTAAACTCATATATTTGATTTTTCTTTAAATATGATTCTACCACCTTTGCTAACGTGGCTTCGATCTTATTTTTTTCAAATGGCTTTGTTAAATAGGCATCTGCATGGTAGGAAATCGCATTGGAAGCGAATTCAAAATTTTCATGACAGGTAAAGAAAATAAAAGCACTATTGTAATTGTTCTCCCTTACCCATTTTATTAAATCAATTCCTGTTCCTTTTGGCATTTCAATATCACATATGATGATTTCAGGTACATTGGCTTCAATTAATTCCTTAGCTTCGGCAATATTGTGGGCAAAAACAATGTCAAAAATATTAAATAATTCCCAGTCAATAAAGTCCCTTAATACCTCAAGTGTCGGAATATCATCATCGATTAATAGACATTGCATAATTACTCCCCACCTTATAAAAGATTAATCTAGCATTTTTTGAAACCGCTTAACTGATTTTCAAGTTTACATACGGTTCGATTTCCTGCTTAGCCATTGGAATAAAAATTTCTACTTTAGCACCGGTTGGTTCACAATTTGAGATTTTTAATAGCCCCTCTGTTTTATATAACAAACTCAGTGTCTTTTTCATATTCGTTAATCCAATTTTCATTCCCGTTGAATTATCTAAAATCTCCGAACTATTGACCTTTTGAATGACCTCATCTGGAAACCCTTCTCCATTATCCTCAATGACAATCCTGATGTATTGTTCATCTTTCGTATGATACTTTTCAACTTTTATAAATATCGATAGCATATCCTCTATGGCGAAAGCATGTTTAAATGTGTTCTCTATAAAAGTTTGGATTAATAATTGTGGGATAAGACAAGATTCTAATTGGTCATCGATATCTGTGATGTAAAATATATTATCGCAGAATTTAATTTCCATCATCTGAATATAGTTCTTCACATGTTCGATTTCATCTTTGATTGAAACCTTTACAAGGCCACCTTTTAGCGTATACCTTACATGTTTGGATAAAAGGTTGATCATTTTTCGTATATCCTCATTTTTATTTTGATACGTAAGACTAGTAATGGTTGAAATAGCGTTTAAGTAGAAATGCGGTTTTATTTGCATTTGTAAATACCTTATTTCTGCTTTGTTCCTTTCTAATTTTTCTTCATAGGATTGAATCTTTAATGCTTTTATTTCTTTCACCATGGAGTCAAACGAATGGTTCAATTCCTTGAACTCTCGAGATGTTTGAAACTGGGGGATTTGATAATCTAAATTCCCTTTCTCAACCGCTTTTGTTGCCTTTGCAAGAACAAGCACCGGATTAACGATTTCCTTTAATAATCTAATAACTGTATAAGGAACAATGAGTATGGAAAGAATCCCTAAAATGACAATCAACCATGGAATTAAGTCTAGACCTAAAAAAGCACTTTTTTTCTCTGTAAAGCTCCATAATTTTCCGAGTTGGGGTATTTCAGCTGAATGAATGTAATAGCTTCGATTTAGGTTTTCGTTGTCAATAATTCTTGTACTAATTGAATCTAATGAAATGGTCGCTTTCTTTGAAAGTGGTAGAATATGTCCTTTTTGATCTGTTAACATATATTCGATTTCATCCGGTGTGGTACTCTCAATCAAGGACATTAGTGTTTTCGCCTTTACGAGGGCACCTATGACGACATCAGAGATCTTATAGGTATAAAAGAAATAAACCGTATCATTCATCTTTACGATATCCCAGTCATTATTTACAGTATCTGTCGTAGCAAAATCAGTACTCTTTAAATAATCTGTGATGATTAAACCTTCCCTACCTGGTATACGTGTGCTAAACTCCGCTAAAAACAAATCCGAATTACTTTCCATGATATAAAATCCATCGCTAGCTTTATTATTTGTGAGTTTTGAACTTATATGATCCTTTAGTTCCAATGATTTAAAGTATCGCTGTTCCTCAGTTTGATAGGGATAAAGGGATAGGTCTTCGATCTGTTCGGAGAAGATTTCATCCAAGTCCTTTGTAATTCCTTTAAGATTACCATTCATAGAGTTGATATAAATTTCCATTGCATTTTTGGAGCTCTTTATCGTATTTTCTTTTACCACCTTCAATGAATACATATTACTTAATATTAAAATTGTGAATAATATTAGGACAACCAAAGAAATGGAGACAGTAAATTTATAAACTAAAGAGTTTTTCTGGATACTCTTAAACATTCTCTTATCCCCCAAGCGTATTAAAGCTTTTCAAAAACTGTATTCATTTATATATTTGTCGATCAAATTTTTTAACACTTATTTATCAGTTGTTCTTTAAGGTTAAGAATATACTAATTTTTCTTAAATTCAAGACTATTTCACTAGTTTAAAAAGTAAAAAATACCACTGGCTGAATTCATTACAACCAGTGGTATTTCCTCTTTTTTGTTAGATTCACATGATAACGTTTGGAAAGTAAAAGAAAATATATATCTACGTGGTACCTCGTTCAACAATTGATACCGGAAGTCGATTTACGAGGGGCACTTCTACTCCGTCAATTTGCTTTGCCATCAATTCAATGGTAAGTTCACACATTCGTGATATAGGCTGACTTATTGTAGTCAGGCGTGGCGACACTAATGAAGCAATTCCCACATCATCATATCCTACAATTTTGATTTCCTCCGGAATCCTCTTTTTTAATTGATAGCTTGCTTGAATTACCTCTGCTGCAATAACATCACTACTAGTGAACACACCATCGATATCTGAATGCTCCTGCAGGAACCCGACAATTTCATTAACATTGTTGTCGGTATCACTTGATACCAACACCAATGATAAGTGCTCGATGTTAGTGTCCTTTAACTCTTCCAAAAAGCCTTGGTACCTAGCGCTGGCAAGCAAAGCATTATGTTGGAGTCCGCCAATTCCACCATAAATATATGCCAGTTTTCGGCATTCTTTACTGATTAATAATTTTGAAGCAAGTTGGCCTCCCAAGAAATTATCGGAAGAAATTAAAGGAATATCTTCAGCAAGAATACGATCAAAAGAGATAATGGGCAAATTCAGATTCAGATAGTCATCCACATCCAAAACATGACTGCCCATAATAATGCCGTCCACTTGGTTTTTCTTTAACATCTCAATATATTTTCTTTCTTTAAATACATCCCCATTTGAATTACAAAGCAACAATTTATACCCTTTTTGGTAGGCATACTCCTCAAGATAATAGGCAAGTTCACTAAAAAAAGGATGTGAAACATTAGGTACAATAAGTCCAATCATATTTGATTTTCTTCTGAATAAAGAACGAGCCAGTTCATTAGGCTGGTAATTTAGTTCCTTCATAGCCTGGTATACCTTATCCCTAGTGGCTTGACTAATATATCCCCGATCGTTAAGAACACGGGAAACAGTTGTAACAGAAACACCTGCTTTTTCTGCCACATCGGTAATTTTCACCATAAACTATCCACCAACTTTTTTAACTCAATAATACCATAATTTTATTTTTATCCTTTATCCACAAATCTGGGCTAGAGAAAATAAAGTCATTAGGAGCCGTCTATAGTGATAAAATTCCTGGCTAATATAGCTAACAGAGCGGATGTGGAAAAGCTTCCAGAAGAAATCATCGCCGTTCATGGTTGCATAGATTGAATTATAAATAATGCAGGAATTCTTCAAGTTGCTTCAATTTCTCTGATATCCTAATAGCTGTCGAACGAGAGATGTGAAATTCATGCATGATATGGTCATTTACTTTAAGGTTCACCACAATTAAAACTAAATCACAAAAAGCATGGCACCTCTGACAAAGGTGCCATGCTTATTTATTCCCTTGATTTACTTTTCATTGGCATCTTTACATCCAACTGAGTGAAGTCAAAACGCAAATTCCCATTAGTCTCTTCAACAACCACTTTCTTTCCTTCATTACTCTTAACAATATAATCTAACAATTTAGAGGAAATCTTTTTCTTCCCATTTACCTGAAGAACGTAATTTCTGATGTCGAATGTCACACATTTATTATAATCATAAACGAGTATCTTCACGTCAATTGTGGTTCCATAGTAATCGGAACCAGATACAACAGTTCCGTTTGATCCTGGATGGTGCCAATACTTCCACTGATCCTTCTTTTTAATTCCAGAGATTAAATAAGTAGCTTGGTGTACATTCTTCTCGACATTAACGATTCTTCCCTTTAGACTGTGTGTCATCATATCACTCCTCAGTATTGATAATTCAATAGTACTGAAGATGCTATGAATTCTCGCGGAAAGTTTTCCTTGAAATTTTCCCCTTATCGATAAGGAGCGTACACAGAGTCCTTTTCTAATCCCATTGATCTATAGAAAATATTCACAATGGTCTCAAACCAAAAGTCAATCATTGTTATCTGATAGCGATGGTCATTTGATGCCATGATTTCTTTGAATTCCTCTTTCACAAAATTAATATATTGAAATGCTGTTTTTACCCTCTCACTGTCGCCTTTAAGAAAAGCCTGCAAAATTGGCTGTATCCTATACTCAATGGTTTTTTTAGTGTCAACTAAATTTTCCTCACCAAAAAAATAGTGCGAAATGGGTATTATTACGTTAGGGAACTCATATTGTTTTCCTACTTTATACGCTTGGACATGCTTATACTTTTGAAAACTCTTCTTTAGTTTTTCATAACTTTTATCAACTATTTTCTTAGATGGGGTATTCATTCCTGTTGTGAGTACCGAAAGTACAAAGGCCACATCTCTTAACCCATACACACTTTTCATTTCAACATTTACACAGATATCTTTACATCCCGAAAAATAACTACTATCAGGTAATAGAAGATCGTAATAATTTTTTATGTATGCTTTTCTCATGTATTGATATAGTGCTAAATAAGGATTCTTTATTCGCTCAACACTTGTGGATTTATGATTTGCTTTTACCACACTATAGTATTCGATGGATCCAAGTACAACTTCCTCAAATTGTCTAACATTTAATACCTTAATCGGATCTTCATAATAATCACTAAATATAAGTTTTAAGGTTTTATCAATATAATGATTCAACTCTAGATTTTTTTCAGTCAACTTACTTAAAACCATATCCAGTTCAGAAATGATTGAAGAACTTCCCGATAGAAGAAGTGAATGCTGATATTCTTTTTCCTTTAATATTATATCTACATCAGACCAACTTCGATGTCTATTACATGCGTCCTCAAAAACTTTTGGATAAATTTCAATCTCATAATAATTCCTTTGTAACTGTAATACTTCATGCAAATCGACTTCAAACTCTTCCTTTGTTCTATTTTTCGAAGTAAGGGATTTCAAATTAGTATCTTTATTGTATAGCCATTGAAAGATCAGTTCAGTGTGTGTTTTACTGTCGAATGCTAACTCCGTCTTAACCTTCCTATATCTCTTTAAAAAAGTATCAATATTTGAATCGTAATTTATATCATTCACATCAAGACCAAGAATCCATGTGATTCTCTCTTTTTGTGTCATCTTCTTCGCCATGTAAATCTCCTTCTTCCGAAAGAATATACGTTACTGCGATACAAAAAGAGAACAAATCTTAGTTTGTCCTCTTCTTATATTTCACTTATATGAATAATCCGTGAATCGCCACAAGGAGTGTGAATATGATTAAATGGTCTCCTATCGCAACCAGAAATGACTTCCAGCACATTAACCCAAATAACGTATTTTTCAAATAAACCAATGAAATGATTAACCTTATTAAACGGTAGCATACCAACAATAATAACCACCATTAAGTATGCAAATACAATGGTCATCGAATAACGATAGTTTTCAGCCATATTCATTTGTTCAAATAAGCCATGAATTGAGGATCAATAATTTGAGTCAATTTTTGAATATTAATCTCAATAATTTGTTCACATTTTTGTAAAAAAATGAACTTTTCTCAAATTGCTCTCTTTTTA
>NZ_JAKFCQ010000015.1:0-2593 GCF_036676585.1 Robertmurraya sp. | reverse complement strand
CCTAACAACGGCTTCAAACTATAGCGGTCACTGCTTTTTGAAACTACCTGCTTTCTAACTACTTTAGTGCTAAGCGCGGGCGAAGTGCATTTAACTGCTACAGCTTAAAGCCGCAAAACGTTATGCCTCATTATAAATGGACAAGATGAAACAAGGAAAAATACTTTATGATCCACTGCCAATTGGGAGGATGGGCGTTCGTAAGGACAATCAAGAAGTTGTCGTTGCAAATGATTACTCCTGTTTTGCACAAATGCTGGAAGAGTATATTAGTTATGGGGCTGTTCAAATTGTTATTCCACGGTCCGCGCCAGAGACAAAGACCCTTGATCAAATGCCATTGGTGTTAAAAAACAGAATTCTAATAATTGACGATTCTAATGAAATAGAAACTTTAAATAGACTTCTCTTTAAACTTAGAAAAGAATTTGAAGTTACGATTGACGAAGAACAGGGTTTCTTAAAATATCCAAAAAACATTCCACAGGATTTAAGATATGCCATTGACCAAGGTCATTCAGATCTCAAGAAAATTGCTTTAGGGTTTAATCATAGTGTACAGGCTGATGTTCATACTGAAAATTCGATTCATAACCTTAGATTCTTGAGAGCAAAAACAACAAATAGTGAAACCAAAATAGTTCTAGCTGATTTAGAAGCATTATTAAATCAATATAGAAAAGTTGACTTTGACGCAATAACGCCGCCTAAAAACGACACTCCCTCTGAATTGATTTCCATCTTTGACAAGTTAATTAATGATAAACACTATCTGAATTATTCTGAATCAATTAATCAATTAATAATTCCAGAAGAAAGAGAAGAAGCACTAATGAAAATCCGAGAACTATCAAGATTGATTCGATCGAAAAATTATATTGGAGAAGGCTGGGATTATGTTTCTAAGATTTTAAAAGTATGGACTGGCATTCCTTTTCCAGAATCAAAAGCAATAGGAAGTCTGTTTAATAATAAAGAACTACCAGCTTTTGTGGATATGGATAAAGCAAGAGCTAGAGCACTTGAAATGTGGCTTAACTCAGATTTGACTTCACTACCACTTAGGCGAGATGGCTTACCAATTTCAAATGATGACATTGCTTGGTTAGCGCCAATGGATGGGATGAAAGTATCAGCATCATCAAATAAACATTTTAGCCTAGGACCTGTAGGAGAGCTTGTAAAAAAACTTCAAGAAGTTCAGAAACAACTCAAGTAGATAATGAAAAACAAGGCATAACAGCGGCTTGGAGTAATGGTGGAGGAAGTGGTAATATTTACAGCAGTGCATCTAATAAACATTTTTGTGTTCGCTTGAAAGTGCTGTGCTCCGAATGCCCCACTACTCCAAGCCGCCAAAACGTTAGGCGTAATTACTAAATTTCGAATATGATTCAAGAATATGAAAACATACTCCGTTCAATTATTTCAAATGTTTTAGGAACAAATGATGATACTGTTTTTAAAATTAGTTCTGAAAGGATCGAAAAGTGGAAAGAGAAAAGAGAAGAGGAAAAGAAAAAATTTGATGGGATTCTGACAGAAGCTAGGATTATTTTTTATTCAGACTTTTATGACCTAGGAAATATCATTTCCAAAAATTGGGGTAGTTTCAAATCAATATTTAACGATAAAAAACGTTTCGATGTTCTATTCTCAGAAATGGAAACTTTTAGAAATACGATATCTCATGGACGACAACTATTACCTTATCAGGAGCAAATTGTAAAAGGAATAATTGGGGACTTAAAAACTAAACTTGTAACCTATCATAATCGAAATATGGGCGCTGATGATTATTTCATTAAAATCCTAAAGGTTTCCGATAGCTTAGGAAGCATTTGGGATAATACAATGTTGCCAATTGGTTTATTTACAAAAAAAACATTAAGAGTTGGAGATTCCATTGAAATACTAATAGAAGCCTATGACCCTAAAGGAAGGGAAATAACTTATCGTGTACGTTGGGGCAACATTGATCAAAAAGGTTTAATCAATAATTTTACAATAGTTATTAACAAGTCAATGATTGGTAAAACCAGTAATCTCAGAATTGAAGTATCAACTAAAGAAACTGACTATGAAAATAGTGACACAACTTACTTACGTTATATTGTCTTACCGTAACTACGCCTAACACGGGTTTTGCGTCAGGCGGGCTGACGTTAGAACTTAGTGCTGCTATTAAACTTTAGTAATAAATTGAAGCTTTGTGTGCATCGAAACCCGCCCGAACGCAAAGCCCGAAACCGTTAGGTGCCATTACTAGCCATGAAAATCCTGAGAGATAAAATCATTCTTCTCGTTCTATTAACGTCTTTAAGCCTTGCATTCATAATTGCGACAAGAGGGAAGTTAATTATCGATTTACAACAAGCAGGGGCGGGAAATAAAAGTCAAATTCATCTCTCAAAAAATCTGATAATTAATAACGAATATTTTATTAATCCTGAGAGAAGTAGTGTAGGGGTTGCTTCAACTTTTTATGTGAGTGACACTTGTTTTTCCTTAAATAACCTATCGATAAAAATCCACCAGGGCACAGAGAGGCTCAACGAATTACCCTTACTAAAAACACAAATTATTGATTTAA
>NZ_JAKFCQ010000014.1:0-2642 GCF_036676585.1 Robertmurraya sp. | reverse complement strand
CTCAATTACTAAACGAATTAAGAAGATAATAGTGATAACAATAAAACCAGGAACAAGTGCAACAAACGATTTACTTACTGCCGGTGGAACGCTATCTGGCATTTTAATAACAATATTTTTCTTAAGAATGAAGTTATACACTTCTGTTGAGAATAAACCGATTAGGATCGCTACGAAAAGTCCTTTACTTCCCATAAATGCAACTGGAATTGCTCCTCCAACTGCGATCGCTTCTGTTGCTCCATCTGGAGTAAACGGTACATTGAATGGTGTAGCAAGTAAGAACGCACACAGCGAGATTACCCCAGCTGTAATCGCGTCAATGCCATACCGCTCAGCTAGACGATACGCAATACCGAATGCAGCGATTAGACCCATCATGTTAAATGTCGCATCTGTTGGGTACATTAGTTTTGCTAACCATTGATCTCCGAACACGCTTGCCATGAATTCAGCATAACCTGGAATCGGCAGGAAACCTAAGATTAGGAATACAGAACCGATAATAATCATTGGCATCGCTAGGATGATTCCATCCTTTAAGGCACCTAAATGTCTTTGTGCGGCTAATTTACCAGCAAAAGGCATAAACTTTGATTCAAGGAAACCTAAAAACTTATTCATCACGTTTCATTCCCTTCTCTACCTAGAGTTTTTTAGAAATTATTTATTCGTTAGTCCTACTGCTGTTTTTAATACTTCTGCACCATTACACATTCCGTAGTGGATTGGGTTAATAGAATCAACTGGGATATTCTTTTCTTTTCCTAGTTGTTGCATTTGAGGTAATAGGTAACGTACTTGTGGCCCAAGAAGCAGTACATCCGCTTGATCAATATTCGCTTTTACTTGATCCGCACTTACTGCCCAGATCTTTGAATCAAGTCCTTGATCTTTTGCAGCCGCTTCCATTTTTGTTACTAGTAAACTTGTAGACATACCTGCCGCACAGCATAATAGAATGTTCATCTTAAATTCCTCCTAAAGTGTTTTAATTGCTTATTAGTAAATAAATCAGAGATAAGTTCTTTTTATTAAGAAGATGTGTTGTTATCTTCTTGTTGATTTCATATTACAATGAAAGCGATTTCATTAATATCTACCTTTTTTCCGTTTCACAACGGAAAAAATTATTACTGATAGATTACTAGTTCATTTCCTAATCTTTTTTTAAAAGTTAAGATTGTAAATTTCTTTTAAGGTTTGTTTAAGGTTGCCCACCGATAATGTGAATCAAGGAGCTAACATAAAGGAGTTGAAACACGGTGAAGGCAATGACCTTAAATGGCGTTCAAGGGAGATATGAACTAAAGCACGAAATTACAAAAATGGATTGCTACTTATTAAGAAGCAAGTTACAGCATGTGATGACGGCTGACCCAAACGCTAATAATGACGGGAAATACTTAATCCGAAGTGTATACTTCGATAATTTTGATAATAAAGTTCTTCAACAAAAGAAGGAAGGCTTTTTCGAACGAGATAAGTTCCGTGTCAGGCTGTATGACCATAACACTAGCTACATTAATCTCGAAAAAAAGAGCAAACGAAACAATATGACATATAAACAGAAGTGTCGTATGACGATTGATGAATACGAAAAGGTAAGAATCGGAGACATCGCTTGGATGGAAAATGATTCACGACCATTGATGAGAGATTTATACATGCAGATGAATCTCCTGCAAATCAAACCCGTGACTATCGTGGATTATGAGAGAGAGGTTTTCATTTACGAGTATGGAAATGTCCGAGTCACATTCGATAGCTCAGTTAAGACAAGCTTCCGAAACAATGATCTTTTAAATCCAGATGTACCAATGGTGGAAACCACTCCTGGAATCGTCATTCTAGAAGTAAAGTACGATGAGTTTTTACCTGATGTCATCAAGCAGTTAGTTCAGCTTCATGACAGACGAAGAGGCACGTATTCAAAATATCAAATAAGCCGTATGTTCGGTTAATATTATTGGAGGAATAAAAATGGATACAATTAATTTTCAGGATATTTTTAAGTCTAAGTTTTTAGAGCAAACCAGCAGCTTTTCAATCACCGATTCATTGATTGGATTATTCGCATCATTAGTGATTGGACTCTTTATCTATTGGGTATATAAAAAGACGTTCACAGGTGTTATCTATTCACACACCTTTAATATCTCACTAATTGTTATGTCGATGGCCACATCATTAGTTATTATCGGTATCTCATCTAATGTATTATTATCACTTGGTATGGTTGGTGCATTATCGATTGTTCGTTTCCGTACACCGATTAAAGATCCAATTGACATCGTCTATTTGTTCTGGGCCATTATTGTAGGTATTCTTAGCGGAGCTGGCTTTGTGCCACTTGCTGTTCTTGGTTCACTATTCATTGGAGCTATTCTTATCTTTTTTGGAAATCGTATTAAAGTGGAAAATCCATATTTATTAGTCGTACGATACAATGGCAATTCGATTGAAAAGTCATTAGAACATGTGGTATCTGAGAACTCGAAAAAGCATACGATTAAATCAAAATCCGTAATGCCTGGTAGTGAATATGAAGTCACTTATGAAGTCCGCGTGAAGGACAATGACATGAGCTTCATCAACAATATTTCCGAAATGGATGGAGTAAGATCTGCTATTATGCTGAG
>NZ_JAKFCQ010000013.1:0-4793 GCF_036676585.1 Robertmurraya sp. | reverse complement strand
ATTTGCCGTGAACGCATTCGTCGAAATGATTAAGAAACATGGCGAGGATAAATACCAATTTACATTAAGGGAAACGAGAACCTATGAAATCATTGAAGACGTCAAAAATTTACGAAGCGAAATAGGTATTTTGTATGTGAGTTCGTTTAATGAAAAAGTAATGATGCCGCTACTTAAAGAGCGAGGGTTAGATTTTGAAGTTCTTTTTCAAGCAAAGCCCCATATATTCGTCAGTACTCAAAATCCGCTTGCGAAGAAAGCAACGGTTACGTTAGAAGAGTTAGAAGAATTTCCACGTCTTACCTTTGAACAAGGGGAGTATAACTCGTTTTATTATTCAGAAGAACTATTTAGCACCATTCCTTGTAAAAAAAGCATTCAGGTTAGTGATCGCGCTACCCTTTTTAATCTGTTAATTGGGTTGAATGGGTATACGATATCCACTGGCATTTTAAGTGAAGATTTAAATGGATCCGATATTGTATCTGTGCCTCTTGAAGAAGGCGAACTAATTACGGTTGGCTGCGTCGTTAATAAGAAAACTCAACTTAGCCGGATCGCTAAATTGTATTTAGAGGAACTCAAGCAAATCATTGATTTTTATTTAAAGTAACATAGGAAAGGGGAATGATAATATTCCCCTAGCGGTTTAATCTATATTTTTCAATCAAATATTGTACGGCATACAATAAATACGCTTTGTAGTGTATATAGAAAAAGAACTGAACACGAGTTAGCCCGTTAAGACTAATGATTTTACATTTTTTCAGTATATCCATCAGTACAAATGCAAAGAGACCATCTGAAATCACATTAAGTAGCACAAACTTTTTAAAATTCCCATACGAGTATTTCAACAGCCACATCGTAAAAGGCATGTAAGGACCGATACTAAAAGGAAGTTCATCCTTAAAGAAAGATTTATAACCATCGTAAAACTTCCACCAGTTCCTCCTATGACCATAAATATGATTGATGATTTCAAATACCACAATAAATATTCCGGTGAAAGAATAACGTTTGAAGCTCTTTTTTCCGATAAACAATAATGATAACCACGGAATGGCGATAATTGCTAGATTAAAAAGCAAATGTCTCCTCTTGATCATGTAACGATTTCACCTCAACCAATTTTAGTTATTTTTATTAAATTGTCCATTTCCCACATAAAAATCCATCTTTTAGTTTCATAGCCCCGATGAACTTCATTAGCTTGAGGAATTCTCGATGAAATGATCTTCATAATCCTGATGAACTTCATTAGCTTGAGGAATATTTGATGAAATGATCTTCATAAGCCCGATGAACTTCATTAGCTTGAGGAATTCTCGATGAAATGATCTTCATAACCCTGATGAACTTCTTTATCTTAAGGAATTTCCGATGAAATGATCTTCATACCTTTATATAAAACAAAAAAAGACAACCCTTAAGGCTGCCTTCACTCGTTATTTGGAAAGAATCTTTGTGATAACCCGCAATATCAAAACAAACAATATACTACCTATTAATGCTGGTAAAATCGCAATGCCTGCGAACGATGGTCCCCATGTTCCTAGTAGCATCCCACCAATCCAAGCACCTATGATTCCGCAAATGATATTCCCAATGATGCCATAGGGCAGATTGTTTCCTGCAATTATACTCGCCAACCACCCGATGATACCGCCTACGATCAAATAAAGAAGTAATCCCATATGTATGTCCTCCTTTGTGATGGTAGTAGACTAGTACCCGGATGATCAAATAATTAAACTTAAATCACTTCTAATACTTTTCGCTTAAAGCTCTCATACACATATGACCAAAGGGTCTGGTCTTCAACATAGCTTTTTCTTAATGCTCCAAAAACTTCTTTTTGTTTTTCCGCAAAAGATGGGTCTTCTTTGGCTGGCAGGGTGGCACGAAGCTCATCAACCATTTTTTGAACTTCAGGTGCACGTGGTCCCCATTTTCCCACTAGCTCACCTTGTTCATTTAAAATCAAAATCATCGGGATCGCACGTCCACCGTTTGTAAGGTGACGGTCAATCAAATCGGTGTCATCGTCACGTAGGGTAACACGCATATCAATATCTGCCGCTTCCGCTAATTTGCGAATGACTGGGTTAATCATCATCGCATCTCCACACCAATCTTCTGTAATGGTTAAGAAGTGAAGTGAATGTTGTTTTAGTGTGTCAACCAACCCGTCTTCAGGTAATTGGAATTGCTCATACACAGCAAAGCTTTCCTCTTTTAATGTACTCATTTCACCCATGTATGCTTGAATCGACTTTCCTTCTTCGAAATATTGTTGTTCTGATTTCATGTAGGCACCCCTCTTCAAATTCTATGTACTTACTATACCAAATAAAAGCAGTGTGATTCTTGTTAGAAGCACACTGCTTTTGAATTTTATTTAGATTGGCTTGCTAACCATTCCATAAGGGTGATTTCTTTTCCATCGATTGTTGTTTTTACGTCATTGTTGTACACGTAAATCCATGACCAGTGGCCGTTGTACTCGTATGGTGTACCGTCATCATTTTTGTATAAACCTGAAGTATCTACCACGTTATCAAATAGAGATAAATGTACATTTGGAGCACCCGCTGCCACTAAACGCTCATATGTTGGAACCGTATAATTGTTCACATTTACAACTGGATCGTTTGCAGAAGTAACAAACCAAGTTGGTACGTTTTTCATATCTTCAATTTGCTCATCTGTAATAAGTGTGTCAGCTAGCGCTTCGCAAGTTGGAATAGCCGCTGCGAAATATTCTGGATAATCACGAATCATCAGCATCGTCATGTATCCACCGTTTGAGTCTCCACCGATATAAATACGGTCGGTGTCGATGTCCTTATTGCTAGACACATATTCTTCTATCAAGCTCATTAATGCGTCTTCATATTTTGACGTTCCATCGCCAAAGCTAGTTTCGCCATCCATCCAGAACGTTGGTGTTTGAGGTGCTAACACATACGCTCCACCAAAGTAGGATTGAATGTCATCTGAAGCCCAGTTCACAGCCTTGTTTCCTGAAATCGGAATCGTTGGATCTGTTCCGCCTTCACCTGCACCATGTAGCCAGATGACTAGAGGATTTTTCTTGTTATCCTTCTTCGGCTCAAAATCCGCATAAGTTAGTGTTACATCGTCATAGGTAGCTTCACCTGTAGAGAACTCATCCACTAGCTCTTTTATGCCACCCGAGAATGTATCAATGGTTAACCCAGAAATCGTTCCTGCTGGCGTGGCAATTGCTTCTTGCTGGGTGATCGTATATTCATTATCTGTCCAATCATTAAAGCCTGTCTTCCGCCAATCATAGTTCATCGCGGTGCTTAACGGAACATTGGGGCCAAATTCCATTTCTAATACCACATATTTTCCAGTAGCCACAGCTGGATTGCCATCTTTATCAGATACATACGCCTTTGTGATTGTACGTTCACCTTCGTATAAAAACGGCTCAGCTAAACGAGGATCACTGATTTTTACATTGACATCAAACGTGTCCGTTGTTACAGAATTAACCGGAACAGGTCTTCCTAAATCCACAATCACCTTTGTAATTGCTGGACCCCAGTCTTCGATTTCTGTAACCGTTTGATAAGAGGTTGGTTGTGTTTTCATTTCCTTTGCCATCACTCCACTACTAAAAGAAAAAGTTGTACAAGCTACTAGAGATAATAGAAATGCCTTCCTTGCTTGTTTCTTCATTTTTTTAAACAATGAAAATTCCTCCTACGAAATCAATTATTTAAGCGTTTACATTTTTGATTTTAATAGGAATGAAAGTTTCCGTCTTGTCCTTTTCTAGCTAAAAAAACGTCAATTCTTGATTAGGTACTTTCGACTCCCTGCGATATTGACTAGGTGCGAGCTTATAGACCGACTTGAATACTCTATTAAATGACTTCTCATTTGGAAATCCATTTTTTAAAGCAATCTCTAGTATAGAAAGGTCTGTATTTACTAGATCACGGTGCGCATATTCGAGCCGAACCGCATTGATATAATGCAGAAGGGTGACACCAATATGCTTCGTAAAAAAACGAGATAAATATTCTGAAGTGATCCCAAATTCATCGGCAATCATCGTTAAAGATAGTTTCTGTTGATAGTTTTCCTTAATATAATCAAAAATCTGAGCCAACCGGTCCAGATGCTTTTTTGAATGAATGTTCGGGTGACGTTCCTTTGGGACTTGAAAATACTTTAATAACACGTACAGTAATTCATACGATAATGCTGTTATTTTTACATATGAAAAATGGTCTTTTTCTCTGCTCAAGTAGGCGTCAGTCATCTTGTCTAAAATCATCCGTAGCTCATGAAGTTGTTGAAGTCGGTCTTCGTCCCGTTCTCCGACTGATACACAATCAAAAGCCACTTCATCTATTTTTACACCCTTTTCCTTTAATAACTCAGGAGGGATAAAGACCGATATAGCTTTTCGCCCCGTACCTCTATCAACCGTAAAGGAATGGATCGAATTTGAATTAATAACCACAATATCTCCTTCACGAGAGGTATAGGTCCTCCCATCAACATAAACCTCTTCAATTTTTCCGGAAAGAACATAGGAGATTTCAATACTCTCATGCCAATGATTTGGGATATATCCTGCTTCGTCTGATACGTGATAAATGATTTTGATTGGGAAGAGTCCTTCTGTTTCCACCCATTCATACGCGTATTCCATCTAATCCCCCCTCAACAAATACAAAAAATCAAATAAGTCAGCTATCAAAAGACTTTCTTAATTAGGTTTCGCCCGAAAGCTAGGAAAATCCTTTTTT
>NZ_JAKFCQ010000012.1:0-5736 GCF_036676585.1 Robertmurraya sp. | reverse complement strand
ATTTCGCTTCGTAAATTTTTGACGTCTTCAATGATTTCATAGGTTCTCGTTTCCCTTAATGTAAATTGGTATTTATCCTCGCCATGTTTCTTAATCATTTCGACGAATGCGTTCACGGCAAATGCGTAATGCTGGGTAGAAACGGAAAAGAGTTGCTCAGAAGGGGCCGTATTAAAGTAACGGCGCTCTAGCAATTCCGCTTGTTCCACCACCTGCCTTGCGTACCCAAGAAACTCAGCTCCATCTGTAGAGAGCGTAATTCCTGTAGATGTACGAGTGAAAATGGTGATCCCTATTTCTCTTTCAAGCTCTTTTATCGCTTTTGATAAACTAGGTTGCGAGAGATATAATCTACGCGCTGCTTCATTAATCGAACCGCACGCAACCACTTCTATCACATATTTTAGCTGCTGTAACTTCATCTTGATTCCCCGTTTATATCTATGTATTTTGCTTCGTTATAGCTTTTAGTTATAACAACCAATTACTTTTATCAGTTACACTATAGCACGAAAATCGTGATAGGATACAAACAATAGAAAAACAGAAAAGAGGGAATATGATGACAGTAGAAACAAAGGGTAAGAATCAAACGATTTTTCGTGCCGATCAAGTGGGGAGTTTATTACGTTCAGATGCTATTAAAACAGCACGATTACAGAGTGCAGCTGGTGAGATTACATTAGATGAATTAAGAAAAATCGAGGATAAGGAAATTGCCAGAATCGTTGATAAACAAAAGGAGCTCGGTCTTCAAGCGGTGACGGATGGAGAGTTTCGCAGAGCTTGGTGGCATTTTGATTTCTTAGAAAATTTGGTTGGTGTGGAAGGTTATTGGTCAGGAAACGGAATTCAATTTCACCAAAAACAAACGAAATCTCGTGCCATTAAAGTGACTAGTAAATTAGACTTTGAAAATCATCCGATGTTAGCAGACTATCAATATCTTCATCAAGTAGCAGGAGATCATACAGCAAAGTTTACGATTCCAAGTCCAAGTATGCTTCATTTTCGTGGAGAAGTGGATTTATCAGTGTATCCAGACGAGGAAGAGTTTTTTACTGATTTAGCTGTTGCCTATAAAAAGGGGATTCAAGCTTTCTACGATGCGGGTTGCCGTTATTTACAGTTAGATGATACCTCTTGGGCGTATTTATGTTCAGAGGAACAAAAGGAACTGCTTCGAGCCAAAGGATTAAACCCTGATTACTTAATCAAGATGTATTTACAGACACTAAACACTGCCGTAGCTGATCGTCCGGAAGATTTAAAAATAACAATGCATATTTGTCGCGGAAATTTCCGCTCCACATGGATTTCTTCTGGTGGCTATGAGCCGGTTGCTGAACAATTATTCGGTCACTTAAATATCGACGGTTTCTTTTTAGAATATGATAATGATCGTTCAGGTGGGTTTGAACCACTTCGTTTTGTTACTAGACCGGACCTGCAAGTTGTTTTAGGCTTGGTTACCTCAAAGTTTGGAGAACTTGAAAACAAGGATATTATTAAGAAGCGAATTGAAGAGGCGTCTAAATTTGTCCCATTAGATCAATTGTGTTTAAGCCCTCAATGTGGGTTTGCGTCAACAGAAGAGGGAAATCTTTTGACAGAGGAGCAACAGTGGGCAAAGCTTCAGCATGTTGTTGACATTTCTAAGGAAGTTTGGAAATAAACACGAGAAGAGGTGGAATGATATGCGCTTGGTTCAGGCTTCTCAAGTAGTTGCTGAAAGTAAGTTTAATCGATTTCATTTATTAGTATTTTTATGGTGTTTTTATGCCATCGCCTTTGATGGATTTGATATTGCTTTATACGGGATCGGCTTGCCGTCGATGATGAATGAATACGATTTAACCCTTGTTGAGGCGGGTGCGATTGGCAGCTACACGCTAGTTGGGATGATGCTAGGATCGTTTATCCTTGGCTCGCTGTCCGATTTTATCGGTCGAAAAAAGATATTAGCAATTTGTATGATCTTATTCAGTGTGTTTTCATTATTAGCTGGTTTAGCTCCCAATTCACTCACTTTTACTATTATGCGATTTATTGCTGCCTTAGGAATGGGGGGATTAATGCCAGCGGTCATTGCCATAATGACTGAATATTCACCTAAGAAAAAGCGAGCAATGATTGTTGCGACGATGTATTGTGGTTATTCCATCGGAGCGATATTGGCATCTCTGATAGGCATGTATGTGATGGAAAGTCTAGGCTGGAGATTCTTATATTGGCTAGGGATTATCCCCTTATTCACACTGCCATTCTTTCTTAAGCAATTCCCTGAATCCCTTTCCTATTTGATCCTTCGTAACCGAGGAAAAGAAATTGCAAACATCTTAAATAAAGTAGATCCAAAAGCGAATTATCAAGCTACAGACGATTTCGAGTATGTGGCTGTAAAAGAGCGGGCAAAAGGGTTGCCTGCGAAAAAATTATTCACCGACAATCGTGTTATCAGTACATTGGCTTTTTGGACGATGGTGTTTAGTTGTCTCCTTATGATTTATGGCTTAAACACCTGGCTTCCAAAAATCATGCAAGGATCTGGATACGGAATTACTTCCAGCTTATCATTCAGTCTCGTGTTAGGAGTCGGGCAAATTGGAGGTTCTTTACTAGGTGGATATTTAGTGGATCGAGTCGGGCATCGAAAAGTCCTATTATTTATGTTTACCATAGGGGCGATCTGCTTCGCTTCTTTAAGTATCACATCAAATACCTATCTTTTATATGTATTAATTGCGCTTGGTGGTGCATGCACGGGCGGAACGCAAAATCTAGTAAATCCTTATATTTCTGAATTTTACCCGCAAGAAATTCGAACGACAGGTCTTAGTGTAACCGTTGGAATTGGAAGAATCGGAGCGATTTTAGCCCCTCTGATCATCGGTCTCTTGCTAACGACTAATTTAGAGCCACAGCAGGCATTTATGGCCTTTGCTGTTCCAAGTATTATTGGTGGAATTGCCCTTTTAGCAGTTCAAGAGAAATACGGCAGTTTTGACATGGTACTAAAAACAACAAAGAAGAGCGCATAAAAAAACAGAGCTAATTAGCTCTGTTTTTTTCTTATGAAGCTTGATGCTCCACATGAACTCTTTTAATGAACATACTAACGATAACCCCGACTACAGCGATAATAATCGCAAAAATAAAGGCATCCTGTACCCCTGAAGTGAAGGCTAGTAATGGATTGAGCGGATTCGTTGCATCTGTCACGTTCTTCAAATAATTTTCCGTGCCAGATGATAAAATCGAAATCGCGATGGCTGTACCAATCGCACCAGCTACCTGTTGCAGGGTGTTCATAATGGCTGTTCCATCTGGATACAGTTCACGTGGCAATTGGTTTAACCCATTGGTCTGAGCCGGCATCATAATCATCGAAACGCCAACCATCATCAAGATATGCATCGCAATCAGAAAGGCAGAAGACGTTTCTAGATCGATAGTTGAGAAGCCGAATAAGGAGCCAGTGACAATCACAAGACCTGGGATAACTAACCATTTTGGTCCAAATTTATCAAATAAGTTACCCATAACAGGAGATAATAATCCGTTCACAATTCCACCAGGTAAAAGAAGAAGTCCGGCAGCAAACGTACTTAATGCAAGAGATGTTTGTAAGTATAGCGGCAATAAGATCATGGACGATAAAATAACCATCATACAAATGAGAACTAATAATAATCCAACCACAAACATCGGGTATTTAAACGCACGAAGATTAAGCATCGGCTGATTCATTTTTGTTTGACGGATACAGAATAAGAGAAGTCCAATCAAACCAACTGAAATAGCAGTAATTACTGTTGGATCTCCCCAGCCACCGCCTTCACCTGCATGACTAAATCCGTACACCACTCCGCCAAATCCAATCGTTGATAATACAATTGATAATACATCAATCTTTGGCTTCGTCGGAGTGGATACATTTTGCATATAGAAGTATCCAAAAACTAGAGCAACGATTAATAGCGGAAGGCAAATCCAGAAAATCCAGTGCCATGTAAGATTTTTTAGAATAAGACCAGAAAGTGTTGGTCCCACTGCAGGGGCAAACATGATGACAAGCCCCATGAGCCCCATGATTTTCCCACGTTTATAAGGTGGAACGATTAATAAAATCGTGTTAAACATCAAGGGCAACATTACCGCCGTTCCCATTGCTTGCACCACACGTGCTAACATTAAGACAGCGAAGGTAGGGGCAATGGCTGCGATAAAGGTTCCAATAATGGAGAATGCTAGTGAAACAATGAACAATTGTCGGGTTGAAAACCACTGCAGAATAAGACCAGATACGGGAACGAGAATCCCAAGTGTTAGTAGGTAACCGGTCGTTAACCATTGAACCGTTGTTTCTTTGATTGCAAAGTCTTCTATTAAACTACCAAGTGCCATGTTTAAAGCTGTTTCACTGAATAAGCCAATGAATCCAGCAATTAAGAAAGAGACAAGAATCGGGAGTACTTTGTATTCTTCCGTTTCCATGTCCTTCGTTTGGCCCATTTGGGTATCGATATTCATATTTTTATCCTCCTAGTTGTTCTTATTGCTGAGTAAAGTGGGAATTTGGTTAGCAATCAACCGTAAAGTATCCCCATTTTTACTAGTTAATGAAATTGTTGTTGCACCCTCAAGCAGGGCATTGATGGTAACCGCGAGCTCTCGAGCCTTTGTTTTTTCGTAGCCGTTTTGCTCAAGCTTTTCTGCGTAAAGATCCTGCCATTCTTTGAAGGTTTTTTCACAAGCAAGCCGAAGCGTTTCATGCGTATTTGCCGTTTCAGCAGCAAGTAGGCCAATTTTTAACCCATCTAAGCTGCATGGTGAATCAAAGAATAAAGCAATATTGTTCACATGTTTTTGAAAGGCTTGAATCACATCATCTGTAGAAGAGAGATCCTTTGCCGTTTGCTCCAGAACATGCTGCTTCATCAGGTTAATCGCTTCTAACGCAATTTCTTCTTTCCCCTTTGGAAAATGGTAATACAAAGATCCTTTGGGCGTACCACTCTCTTCGATAATTTGATTAACTCCGGTTGCGCTATATCCTTGTTGTTGAAACAAACGAGAAGCTGTTTGTAAAATAATCTCTTTTGTATGTTCTTTTTTGGTTTTCATCGTATGAAGTCATCCTTTTAGAAATTATAGAGATCGGTCTATATAAATATAGTTAGAATTTGAGAGAATGTCAATTAATAAGTTAGGTGTGTTGTTAACTTGGTTTTAAGGGTTGGTGGGGGAGGGTGATTTGAACAGGGGAAGCCGGAAAAAGGAGGAGCAAGTCCGAATGCTAGGGTGATTCGGACAGGAGTTGTAGGAAAAAAGAGGAGCAAGTCCGAATGCAGAGTTGATTTGGACAGGGGACGCGTGAAAAAGAAGGATCGAGTCTGAAAGCAGAGTTGATTTGGACAGGGGACCCGTGAAAAAGAAGGATGGAGTCTGAATGCAGTTTTGATTCGGACAGGAGTCGCGAGAAAAAGAAGGATCGAGTCTGAAAACAGAGTTGATTTGGACAGGGTTCGCGAGAAAAAGAAGGATCGAGTCTGAAAGCAGAGTTGATTTGGACAGGGGTCGCGAGAAAAAGAAGGATCGAGTCTGAAAACAGAGTTGATTTGGACAGGGTTCGTGGGAAAAAGAAGGATCGAGTCTGAAAGCAGAGTTGATTTGGACAGGGGACCCGTGAAAAAGAAGGATGGAGTCTGAATGCAGTTTTGATTCGGACAGGAG
>NZ_JAKFCQ010000011.1:0-5841 GCF_036676585.1 Robertmurraya sp. | reverse complement strand
ATAAATATATGATAGAGCTTGTGATAATGATTCTCATTATTAGATATTTGATAAAGAGGAGAGCCGATGAAGAAACGATATTTACTACTCACGTTACTTATTCTTTCAGTTCTATCTCTTTTTGTAGGGGTAAGCAGCATTTCTCCAAAGATGTTACTTGACTTTCAATCAGAAGAAACTGAGATCTTTTTAATTAGTCGTGTTCCAAGGTTAATTGCTATTTTGCTAGCAGGAGCAGGGATGAGTATTGCTGGTTTGATTATGCAGCAATTAAGCAGAAACAAATTTGTTTCTCCGACAACCGCTGGAACCTTAGATGCCACAAGGCTAGGAATTCTCGTATCGATGTTATTTTTTGCGAATGCAACGATGCTTCAAAAGATGGGAATCGCATTTGCCTTCGCTCTAGCAGGAACTTTTCTTTTTATGCAAATCCTGGACAGAATCAAGTTCAAGGATGCTATATTTATCCCACTGGTCGGACTCATGTTCGGAAATATTTTATCATCGGTCGCTACGTTCTTTGCGTATCGTGCGGATGTTATTCAGAACATGTCAGCTTGGCTTCAGGGAGATTTTTCAATGATTATGAAAGGCCGCTACGAACTCTTGTACATAAGTATACCGGTATTATTAGTAGCTTACTTGTATGCTAATCGGTTCACAGTTGCTGGGATGGGTGAGGATTTTTCCAAAAACCTCGGTCTTGCCTATAAGCGAGTCGTGAATATAGGGTTGGTATTAGTTGCTCTCATTACGGTGACGGTGGTTCTTACAGTTGGGGTTATTCCTTTTTTAGGCTTAATTATTCCGAATATTATTTCTATTTTTAAAGGGGACCATCTACAAAAGACCTTGCCACATACGGCGTTGCTAGGAGCAAACTTTCTTTTAGTAACCGATATTCTTGGCCGAGTCATTATTTATCCATATGAGATATCTATCTCTTTAATGGTCGGCGTGATCGGTAGTGGAATCTTCCTATTCTTGTTGTTCCGGAGGAAGGCGTATGCGTAACTCAACCAAGAATATATTACTGACTGTGGCTGCAATAGCCGTTTGTGCTCTATATTTATTTCATGATTTGAATGGAAGCTATGATTATGCTCTTCCAAGAAGAGGATTCAAGGTAGTTGCCATGATTTTAACAGGGGTAGCTATCGCTTATTCCACTGTGGTATTTCAAACGATTACCCACAACCGAATCCTAACTCCGAGTATTATGGGTCTAGACTCCCTTTACATGCTCATCCAAACCGTGATTATTTTCTTCTTGGGTTCCACCCATTTTACGGTTACGAACAAGCAAGTGAATTTCGGCATTTCAGTCGTCGCGATGATTGTTTTCGCGCTATTACTCTATCGATTTCTTTTTAAGAAAGGAAATCAACCAATCTACTTCTTATTGTTGATTGGAATTATCGTAGGGACATTTTTCTCAAGCATCTCGACATTCTTACAGGTATTGATTGATCCGAATGAATTCCAAATTGTACAAGATCGAATGTTTGCCAGCTTTAATAATATCAATACTGATATTTTATGGATTGCGATTGGGATCATAGGATTGTTAATGCTTTATGCTTGGCGATATACAACCTATTTAGATGTGCTGTCACTAGGAAGGGATAACGCCGTAAATCTAGGTGTTAATTACGATTCAATAGTAAAGAAAATGCTCATACTTGTTGCGGTGTTTATTTCCGTCTCAACAGCACTTGTAGGACCAATTACGTTTTTTGGATTGATTGTCGCTAACCTGTCTTATCAGTTGTTTGGAACATATAAACACAAGATTCTGATCAGCGGAGCTGGTTTAATTAGTATCATTGCTCTCGTTGGTGGCCAATGGGTGGTAGAAAGAGTCTTTACTTTTTCAACGACACTTAGCGTTATTATTAACTTCATTGGTGGCGTGTACTTCATTTATTTACTGCTAAAGGAGAGTCGATCATCTTGATCCAAGTTCAAGCACTTTCGAAGTTTTATGGAAAAAAGAAAGTCGTAGAAGATGTAACTGTCTCCATTCAAAGAGGAAAGATTACTTCTTTTATCGGCCCGAACGGAGCAGGAAAGTCAACTCTGTTATCGATGGTCAGTCGTCTTTTGGATGCAGATACAGGTGAGGTGCTCATTGATCAATCGAATATAAAAAAGATGAAGTCCAATGACTTTTCAAAAATTGTATCGATCTTAAAGCAATCGAATTATATGAATGTTCGTTTAACGATTCGTGAGTTGGTTTCATTCGGTCGCTTCCCTTATTCAAAAGGTCGCTTAACGGCTGAAGACGAGAAAATGGTTGATCAAGCGATTGAATACATGGCGTTGAAGGACATGGAGGACAGATACTTAGATGAGTTGTCAGGGGGGCAAAAGCAGCGAGCTTTTATCGCGATGGTTATTGCTCAAGACACCGAGTATATTTTACTGGATGAGCCATTAAATAATCTGGATATGAAGCATTCTGTACAGATTATGAAAATTTTACGCCGTCTGGTGGATGAGCTTGGAAAAACGGTGGTTATCGTTCTTCATGATATTAATTTTGCTTCTGTCTACTCGGACCGTATCGTTGCTCTAAAGGATGGTAAGGTTGTAAAAGATGGACCAACGAATGAGATTATTCAATCAAAAGCTTTGAAGGAAATTTATGATATGGATATTCCGATTCAAGAAATGAACAATTGCAGAATCTGCGTGTACTTTAATTCATAAAAAAAGGGGATAGAAAGATGAAGAAGTTAGGTTTATTTTCTCTTATTTTCACAATGCTTTTCTTATTAGCTGCGTGTGGTGGCAAAGAGGAAGCGAGCACGACTGCTAGCACCGAAGGAGAAAAAACAGAAGAAGAGTCAAAAGAAGTAACGATTACACACGAATATGGTGAAGTTACTGTAGAGAAGAACCCTCAGAAGGTCGTTGTATTTGATTTTGGTGTTCTTGATACATTAGATGCATTTGGTGTAGAAGTGGCTGGAGTTCCACAAGCAGTTGTTCCAAAAAGCTTAGAAAAATATGCTGGTTCTGAATATACCAATGTAGGTGGCTTAAAAGAGCCTGATTTTGAAGCCATTCATCACTTAGAACCAGATGTAATCTTTATTTCAGGAAGACAAGCAGAACTATATGATCAATTTGCAGAGATCGCACCAACCGTATTTATCGATGTTGACTATGCAAACTACATGCCTTCTCTTGAAAAGAACTTTGAGCTTTTAGCTGAAATTTTTGAAAAGGAAGATGTACTTGCTTCGAAAATGGAAGAGTTAAAAGCAAGCATCGATGAGCTTAACAAGGAAGCTTCAGCTTCTGAAAGTAAAGCTCTGATTTTATTAGCAAATGAAGGAAAAGTAAGTGCATACGGCCCAGGTTCACGTTATGGTTTTGTTCATGATGCATTTGGATTCAAAGCAGTGGACGAAAACTTAGAAGTATCTCAACACGGTCAAAGTATTACCTTTGAATACATTCTAGAGAAAAATCCAGATGTTATTTTTGTTATCGATCGCTCTGCTGCCGTTGGTGGAGAAGTGGGTGCAAAAGAAACGATTGAAAATGAGTTAGTGAAGAAAACAAACGCATATAAGGATGGAAAGATTATTTACCTAGATGCAGTTAACTGGTACATCGCTGGAAATGGTGTTCAATCAACGCAATCTATGGTAGAAGAAGTAAAAGCAGCACTTAAATAAATGATGATAGCCGGACTTCGTTCCGGCTTTTTACAAAAAGGAGGCCATCTCAATGTTTTATCAAATGAAAAAAATCGTTGTTGAAGAAGGACACTCTTCAAAGGTAATCGAGCGCTTTTCTGGACAAGGCGGATTGATTTCAGAGCAGCCAGGTTTTATTGATAAGCAAGTGCTATTGAAGAAAAGTCGTCGTGGTAATGAAGAAGTCATCGTTATGATTCGCTGGGAATCTGAGTCCGATTGGAAAAATTGGGAGAAGCACCCCGATCATATTGCTGGGCATAAAGCTAATGCTGGAAAACCAAAGCCAGAGTATGTGGTAGAATCAAGTCAGGATGTATACGAGTCACAGATATAATGGGAGGCGCCTTAGAAGGTGTCTTTTGTTTTTTTATCTAAAAACACGGTGCCTAGTTCATCAATTTGAGCCACAGCGATGTCAGAAGGGCTTTGGATTCCGTTTGCTTGTAACATGTTACTCACCCAATTCTCATCCTTTCCAGTACCCTTTAAGTGATCCATCACGAGCTTACCATCAATAATAAAGGTTCTTGGTATACCACGAAAAGGAGTGGAAATCTTCAAATCTTGATTTTTAGTGGATTGATTAGCGACTTTTTTCTGTGCTGATAGTGATCCATCGGTTTCTAAAAAAGCATACTCCACTTCATCTAAATAGTAGATATCCTTTTTCCTTAATAATAATAACAAATCGTCCATCGTAAGCCTTGCTTTGGACATTCTATCTTCTAAAATTCTTCCATCTTTTATGATAAGCAGAGGCTCACTGTTAAGAAGTTTGCGAGCATGGTGAGACTTAATGGAGAGAATATCAGAGAAAAGAGCCAGAGTGGTAAAGATCGCCATTCCAAAAAGGCCGATATGAATGGGGATTTTATCGGCAAAAATAAACGAACCTCCCATGGAACCAATGGTAATACCTGATATGAAGTCAAAGAGTGTTAAATGAGAAATCAATTTTTTTCCAAGAATTCGGCATAAGACATACAAGGCAATAAAGGTGATGCTAACTCTAGCTGCAGTATCTAAATAACTCATACACTCTTTTCCTCCAAAGACTGTTCATAATTGTACAAATCTAATATGTCCAAAAAAAGGTAAAGAACAACTGGTTATTTATTGAAAAAACAAAAAGACCTTCGAATAAGGTCTCTTTACTGATACTAATATTTAATTTTAAAGGAAGGATATGGATCGGTTTTCTCCCTTGTATGTATTTCCATGTTGTTGACCTTAGAGAAAGGATTTCCTTCTCGTATGGACTCTATAAAAAGCTGGAGGTCCTCAGGCTGACCAACAGCAATTATTTCTACGCTGCCATCATCCATATTTTTTACCCAACCGGTGACTCCATATTGTGCTGCTCTCATTTGCGTATAGTATCGAAAGCCAACTCCTTGCACTTTACCAGAAACGATAATATGTAACTGGTCCACGTTATTCACTCCTAAATTCATCTTAGCAACTTAATATATGTAGTTTCATCCTCCCATAATTCGAATTTCTTTGCAATAGCCACTTTTGGATATCCAACTTGTTGAGGTTTGCTATTTTACCACGTTCCGGCTGGGTTTGTTTGTAAAATACAAGATGATTACATAAGTTGTAGGTGTTCCTGAAATGATATAAAGGTAGTTATCCTGAGTAAAGGAGCATCTGAAATGACCAAATCAAAGAGTCAACAAGAACGTCAGTGGAGACAGAGAAAAGAAGAGCAGCATCCTCACGGGAAAGTAAAAAGCTTTGAGGAATTAGGTGCTGGAGTGGAAGGGAAAAATAACGACAATAAGTAAAGCATGAGGAATTTCCTCATGCTTTTTTTATCGCTTTTTCTTTTTGGAGTTATCTACTACTGCAAGTTTATTTTTATTAACTGCTTCAAGAGCAACATATACGTGAACATACTTTTCATCGATGGGTGATACGGCCGTAATCTTTCCTTTTCGCCCCTTGATCTTAACATTTTCCCCTTCTGCAGGGAGATTTTTGAGTAACTGAGTTAATAAAACATTTCTATGATCATAATAAGTTACAACAAACATCTAGACCTCACCTATTCCTTTGAAGTGTGTGGAATCATCCATGTTATAAAATATAGGAAAGTCGGAGGGTTTAGACCATGTGA
>NZ_JAKFCQ010000010.1:0-4588 GCF_036676585.1 Robertmurraya sp. | reverse complement strand
TTCCTAAATTATGAATGATGCAGTTGCACATTACTGCGGCTACGCTGCTAGCCGGTTTCACGCTGTCACTTTCCTTGCAGCTCACGTAAATAATCGTCCAAGCACTCCAATCTATCCTCCCAAATGGTTCGAAAGGAATCAATCCAGTCGTCCAGTTCCACGAAGGGCTGCGGTTGCAGCTTATAGATCCGGCGATTCGCGCTTGGATGCATTTGAACGAGCCCGGAATCACTAAGTACACGTAGATGTTTAGATACCTGCGGTTGACGGAGCCCAAGTCGTTCGGCTATTTCTCCTACAGTGAGAGGACCGTCACGCAAAAGCTCGACAATGTGTAATCGGTTGGGCTCGGCTAGTGCACTCAACGTTGACATTTTCACGCCCATATTACGTATCTCCTTTCTTTTTTAATATACCTAAAAAAGAATATTCCTGTCAAGGAATATATCATTAACTGTAAAATATTTGATTCATATGACAGCGCTGAACTATCCTGAAAAAACGATAAATCTTCATCATCTGTGGTGCTGCGTCAGTAGCATGGTTGGCTAACGGGATACTATTCGATCGCCTTCAAAAATTTTATTATAGCTCTCCCTCTACAACTCATCGTGATTGGACCTTGCGTTCGGTATTTATTTACTAAATTCGTTAAAGGTCAAAGAATTATAGAATCTTGTAGTGTAAGCTAGTTATTCAGCTAACGGAGATCGATAGCAGGGAACGAGATATGCATCCTTCCCATGCTTTGTTGCTGGGGTAACTGGCAGGATTGTGGAGCTTGAGCGTTCTTTTTTCACAAGTTTAATAATGTTAATATTAACCAACTAAATTGTCTCAGTATTCCGCCCAAGAGAAAAGGAAAGCAAGTATCAAAAGAAGTATGCAGCTCTTTGGAGAAACACATAATATGTCTACCTTTTTAATTAGAAAAGACCCTCAGTAATGAATAGAAATGTACACGTTAATGTAAATAGGGATTGGAGGAAGGGTTGTCAATAGGAGAAGACTATGACAGTATATAAGCATATAAGGAAATCCCTATATGCTTTTTGTGAATTTCAAGTTCGTAATTGCTATTCTTACGAAGTTGAAATGCAAATTGAAAATAATACTTTATATTAGAATTAACAATAACGAATGGAGGAAATGAAATTATGTTAGATGTGCCAAATTGCCCAAAATGTAATTCAGAATACACTTACGAAAATGGAAGTCTCTTTGTTTGCCCAGAATGTGGTCATGAGTGGACTTTAGAATTAGAATCTGAAAATAGTGAAGATAAAAAGATTATCAAAGATGCAAATGGAAATGTTTTAAACGATGGTGATACTGTAACAGTAATCAAAGACCTTAAAGTAAAAGGAAGTTCATTAGTTGTAAAAATAGGTACAAAAGTAAAAAATATACGTTTGGTTGATGGAGATCATGATATTGATTGCAAAATTGATGGTTTTGGAGCTATGAAATTAAAATCTGAATTTGTTAAAAAGGTATAAATGCACTTTTAATTTATTATATTTTCTTTGAATATAGGTGTCTGATTTGAAATGTGCATTTATACACTATTATGGATTTGATTTTCTGGAATAGGTATTTCTCGATTGTCTGTGGACGCCAAAAAGGCGTCCTTTGTTCTGAGCTAGCCTTTTTTCTCTACGCTTCCTAACTCTTCTTTCAATGCCTTTTTCATGTCCTTCAATCTTTCATTCGAATTGTAGTAGTGTTTGTAGTTTTTTATCTCAAAACAAGATATGGTGACATCGCCACCATATGAAGTAAGGTAAAATTGAAACATACTGAATCAGCGATACCATTTAAGGCATAATAATCCTATATTTCTTTCGGAATTAAGCATACAACTTGTGATTAAACATCTTTTGAACCCGACTATTTAGGGGGGATTTGAATGGGAAAGAATGAAACAAGAAAAACAATGAGGTTCTGGATATTCTCGGGTGTAGCTGCTATCCTTGCTTCCCAGTTACCATTTATGTTAAAAAAGGATGACCAAAAGGATAATCAAAGACAACGAAAGAAAATAGTTCGGTGGGTGATGTTACTGGTAGGAGCAGTTTTACTCGGGGTCATATTATTTTGGGCACTAAACTTATTAAGATAACATAATATGCTACGGAGGAATTATGCCTATTTTTAAACCTTCCCAATTTGCGCGCTCGATCTATGAGATAGATGGAGCCGCACTGCAGCAAGCAGGAATTAAAGGAATAATACTTGACTGGAATAATACAATAATCAAGAAGGATGCTGAGTTTGCAGCGGATTCGCTGAAAACATGGCTGAAAGACCTTCAGTCCCGATATGCGATAAAGCTGGTTATCGTTTCGAACAGCAAACCTCCGACGAAAGGATACGGGCTGGTTAATGAGATTCCAGCTTTGTTCGAAGCTGGCAAACCGAAGAAAAAAGCTTTTTTTGCCGCCTTGGATATCCTTGGAACCCATAGAAACGAGACAGCGGTTATTGGCAATGGCATTATTACTGATTTATGGGGCGGAAACAGGCTAGGGATGTACACGATTTTCGTGTCTCCTTCATGGACGAAACCCCGGTTTATAGGAGCGGTAAAACGGCTATTGGTAAAAGTGCTTCGAGTTTAGACGTATGTGCTGTTTACCGTCGCTTTGGGAGCCGTTCCTCTAGATCACATGAGAGGCAAATTTTTCCACCTCTTTAGTAATTACATTAACGACGTTGCAGAGAAAAATCCCTTAAAATGCATCGCCATTGATTTATGATAATACTGTAACTCAGCGTAACGATAATAGGCTGAATCATTATTAGCATTAGCAATTTTTAACCGTTCATAGTGTTCCGCCAAAGCCGCGTGTTTCAGAAAAAATTGTTGTGCAACTTGAATTGTGTAAACTTGGTCATATGGCGGTTGTCGAGATGGATTCATTAGCAATCCTCCCCTTTTTCCAAATTTGATTCATTTTATGTGATAAGGATTAAACTTGTTAAAAAGAGCAATGTACAACAAACGTGTTATTTCTTTCAGCCTAGTCTTTTTACTAGGCTTTTAATTTTGCTTGAAGATGATCCGTTTTTTATCATTTGGTTTTTCAGTTCGAATCATATTGATGAAGCATCACAATAAATCCCCACCTCAACACCTTTTGGTTGGTGTTGGTGGGGGAGGGTTCAATGGATTAGATTGGGCAAAACTAAGGATAAACCAAAAGAGAAGGGGTCATCGACAACATGAAAAGTCGTTCATTATTGCTATATCTCTTGATCGTAGTTTTGCTTACCTCTTGCGGCCCTTCCATTCAGTCAAAGCCTAAAGAGTTGTCTCAGCCAAACCAGAAATCACACATGAATGTCATGGGTACGAAACGAATTGTAATGGGATGGAATGCTTTTGGAAATACAGATACTTTTATCAAACAAAACAGTAATTCTCCAAATCTTAACGTCGTATCCCCTCGTTGGTTTACATTAGCCAATAAGGATCGGATGTTATCCGGAACCGTCGATCCCCGCTATGTGGAGTGGGCACATAAGGCAGGAAAACAAGTTTGGCCTTTGTTTGGAAATAAGTTTGACACAGCTTTAACCAATTCTGTCTTAAGCGATATAGAAAAAAGAGAAAGTCTTGTGGAAACAATTCGACAAACCTTGGTTCAGTACAAAATCGATGGAATAAATGTTGATTTCCAAAACATGGATATTAAGAATAGGAAGCATTTTGTTTATTTTATTAGAGAGCTTGAGAAAGCCTTAGATCGCCATGATATTGTAGTTTCGGTAGATGTTACTCGGCACAATCCAGATCCCTTTTGGTCAGGATCTTATGACAGACGTAATCTAGGGAAGGCCGCGGATTACATTGTTCTCATGGCATACGAGGAGTACTATCGATCCGGAGGCAAAGCTGGACCTGTAGCTTCTATCCCTTGGGTTAAAGAGGGAATAACGTTATTAATGAAGGAAGTTCCTGCTAAAAAAATCATTCTCGCTGTCCCTTTCTTTACAAGAGAATGGGTTACCAATTTGGATAACAAAAGTATGACAAATTACGATCGTACAATGGAAGCCGTTGAAATTCAAATTGCTCAAAAGGGTTTATCCAAAAAATGGGATAAAAAAGCAGAGCAAAGATTTGTGGACTACGTCGAAAATGGAGCGAGACATCAAATATGGATTGAAGATGAGAAATCTATGGAAAAACGTCTAAATCTTGTAAAAAAGTACAAGCTAGCTGGAATATCTGCATGGGCAATAGGGCAGGAAAGTCCAAACCTGCGTGCAGAATTTAAAAGGTTCAGATAGGACGATTTTCTTCTAAAAACTGACAGTTTTTGGCAAGTTTAGCCCGAAAAGATGATAAAAAGTATTAAAGAAATTAGAAAACAGCACGAAGAGAGATTACTGTATATCTGAACAAAGTAAAGAACTTAGAAAATGGTTGCTTTGCTTACAATAAATAATGGACTTGAATTTATACGTCATGGTTGTTAAAACCAGGAGATTCTACTAAAATATCTAGAATGAGCTATGATAAACCAACTGCACTGATGATGAAAACATTGTATTCTCTGATCTTAGAGGTTGGAGAAAAACC